>JBLMXX010000042.1:0-13272 GCA_050257995.1 Acidobacteriota bacterium
TCAAAGATGGCTTTTGGAAGTATCGCGAATTTGCGCAAAAGCAAGACGTGTTCCTTCAAATCGTCAACGCCATTCCGGAACGGAAATATTTTGGGGTCCAATATGATCCGTCCAACGCCCAGGTCGCGGGCGATGATCCGATCAAACTCCTGGAAGCGGTCAAGGACCGTGTCAAAACCATGCACGCGAGCGACCGCTACCTAGAGCCCGGCACCCGCATTGAGGATTTGCGGCAAGCCGATGGGACTCTGGGCTATCCTGCCTCTCTCAAGCATGGTGTCACTGGAAAAGGCACAAACGATTACGACCGGATTTTCAGCATTCTGAAAAGCGTCAATTACTCCGGCTGGGTCAGTATCGAGGACGGGATGAATGGAATGGAAGAGATGATCGAGTCCATCGATTTCCTCAAGGGGATGCGCAGCAGGTATTTTCCCGATGGATAAATCGCCTTGTCTTTGAGAATCTAAACCGGTATTGAGGAGTCATTTAGCATGCAGGCGGTTGTCAAATTCAGCCACAAAGATGGCGATGTAGAGATCCGGAACGTTCCCGAACCCGAGATCACAGCGGACCAGGTCTTGCTGGATGTAAAGGCGGTCGGAGTGTGCGGGAGCGATATTCACCTGTGGCACGAAAACCAGAGTTGGCCCATCAAGCTTCCGCTGGTCCTGGGACATGAATTTGCAGGAGTCGTGGCTCAAGTTGGCGAACGTGTCACCGGCTTTCAAATCGGTGACCGAGTTGCCTGCGAAACGGCCGCGGAGATATGTGGCAAGTGCATCTACTGCCTCAGCGGCAACTATAACCTCTGCCCCAACCGCAAGGGTTATGGCAATCAGATTGACGGTTCGATGACACGCTGGGTCGCCGCCCGTCCGCAAATCCTGCACCGGATACCGGAAAATGTAACCTTTGAGCAAGCCGCGCTCACCGAACCGTTCTGCGTGGCTTACAACGCCTTGGTGGAAAAGACGTCGCCGATCAAGCCGGGCGAACTCGTCGTGATTCAGGGCGTTGGCGCAATCGGTATGAACGCGCTGCAGATCGCCCGACTGCGCGGCGCCGGAACTCTCGTCGCTCTGGGAACGGACATCGACACGCAGCGGCTGCAGGTTGCCGCTGAACTCGGCGCCGACTATACCGTCAACGTTCAACGCCAAGACCCGGTCGCCTTTATCCGCTCGCTGGGGGATGGCTTTGGTGCAGACCTGGTCGTCGATGCCACAGGCGTCAGCAAGGCACTTGACGCAGCGCTCGCGATGGTGCGCCCGAACGGTCGCATAACCAAGATCGGCTGGGGTCCACAGCCTCTCAACTTTAATCTCGATCCGCTCGTCGCCAAAGCGGTTACCCTGCAGGGTACATTTAGTCACACCTACCCGACCTGGGAACGGGTCTTGCAGCTTATGTCTACCGGCCAACTGAACCTCAAACCCGTCATCGGGGGAGTCTATCCCCTGAATGACTGGAAAGAGGCCTTTGCCGCTATGGAAGAGGGCAAGAACATAAAATCGGTGCTGGTGGTCTAACATGGAACCTCTCGTTCAAATCTCACTTGACTTGACGACGATTGACGAAGCGCTACAAGTAGCGCGCGCGGCGATGCACGCGGGAGTGGATTGGCTGGAAGCCGGAACTCCCCTCATCCTCGCGGAGGGCTTGCACGGTGTCAAGGCACTCCGCAAGGAATTCCCCAATACGCCCATCGTCGCGGATCTAAAAACCATGGACGGCGCCGGGCTGGAAGCCGAGATGATGTTCAAGGCTGGGGCAAACATGACCGTCGTAATGGGGCAGGCCCATGATGCGAGTATCGTCGAGCAGGTCCGGATGGCGCGGCGGTACGGGGGCAAGGTCATGTGCGACGTAATGCTCTGCCCCGACAAGCCCCACCGCGCGTGGCAAGCCCAGCAAAATGGTGTCGATTACATCATCGTCCATACCGGTTTTGACGAACGGAATATGGTCAAAGGACTCTCGCCGTTAAAGGACCTCAAGCCGGTACTAGACGCCGTCAAGATTCCCGTCCAGGCGGTCGGCGGTTTGAGCGTGGACCAGGCCATTCAGACGCTTGAAATGGGCGCGCAGATTGTCGTTTTTGGCGCGCCCCTCGTCATCAGCGGCACCGAGTTCAAACCCGCAGACCCTCACCTCGAGGGCATCTTGCGCAATCTCGTGCAGCGGGTCAAGGCGACCAAGATCGGAAGCAAGCGAGGCTAAATTCGCCTCTGACCAATCACTTTTGAATTGGAGAAATATGAAAGCCTTGGTTTACGAAGGCGCCTGGCAAATGCCGGTGCGCGAAATGGACACTCCGACACCCGGTCCGGACGATGTGGTCGTTAAGGTACAAGCCGTCGGAATATGTGGCTCGGATGTCCACGGCTTTAAAGGTACGACGGGGCGCCGTAAACCGCCCATAGTGATGGGGCACGAGTTCAGCGGTGTGATCACGGATGCCGGCGAGGAGGTGAAGGAATTCAATATCGGCGACCGCGTGATTGCCATGCCGCTCTTGACTTGTGGGTACTGCGATGCTTGCCGGGCGGGTATGCCCAATATCTGTATGAATCGCAGTGGGCTCGGAATGAACCTGAACGGTGCGTACGCAGAATCCGTGCGCGTCCCGCAAAAGATGCTCTTTCATCTCCCCGACACAATCTCCTGGGAGCAGGGTGCGCTGGTCGAGCCGCTCGCGGTCGCCATGCATGCCGTCAATTTGACCCCCATCAGGCTGATGGACCCAGTTGTGATTATCGGGGCGGGCACCATTGGATTGCTTACGATCCTTTCGGCGCGGTTGAAAGGAGCGGGAAAGATCATTGTGACCGACGCATTGGCACACCGGCTGGAGTTCGCCCACAGATTGGGCGCCGATGTCACTATCGATGTCACGCGAGAGGACCCGGTTGCCGCCGTCCAATCACATACGAATGGGACGGGCGCACCCGCCGTGATCGAGGCCGTCGGCATCACGCCGACCGTGAAACAGTCCTTGCAGATGGCACGCAACGGTGGCAGCGTGACCTGGATCGGCAACTCTGACCCGGAAGTCACCATCAACATGCAGCAAATTGTCACCCGCGAATTGACTGTTCGCGGCGCGTACGGCTTTAATCAAGAGTTCAGATTATCGATCGAGGCGATCGAGACAGGTCGAGTCGACCCGACCCTTTTGATCGAAAAACGCGCCCTGCTCGAAGAGGGTCCCCAAATCATCCATGATCTCGCCAAAGGCTCTCTGGACCTCATCAAAGTAATGCTCAATCCGTGATTTGTGTTTTTGTTCTGTTCTTTGACGTGTCGGGCTGGTAATTGTATAATTGTATTAACCCGACTAGCAGTGTACGGTTTTATCCCAATATGGGAACCGCTTCGCACAGTTGCGAGATTCTATAGACCTGCGGTTTCAAATCACTCGAAGAGGAGGACTCTAATGAACGTCCGCAAGTTTTTCGTGATGCTCTTCATCGTAGCCATCGCGTCCGCGTTCCTGGGCGGATGTGCCCCAGCCACTACAGCCCCCACGGTCGCGCCGACCAGCGCCTCGGCGGCAACCAGCGCCCCGGCACAACCTTCGACGTCTCAGCAGTACAAGGGCACCACCCTGCGCATCCTGGTAGCGAATCACCCGTGGTTCGATGCCATGAAAACGTTGGCGCCGGATTTTGAAAAAGCAACCGGGATGAAAGTCAATCTCGAAAACTATGGCGAGGGTGAACTGGTCCAAAAATTGACCACCGAATTCACCGCGGGCGGTTCGGATGTCGACGCCTTTATGCAGCGCCCTCTGCAGGAAGGCAAGTTGTTCGCCCAGAACGGCTGGTACGTGGACCTGAACAAGTACATCAAGGACACGGGCAAGACACCCGCCGGCTACGATTTTGCCGATTTCCAAAAGGGCGCCGTTGGGACCGAGACCGTTAAAGACACTCTCACCGGGATCCCCATCGTCACTGAGCAAGAAGTCCTGTATTATCGTAAGGATCTCTTCCAGGCAGCCGGGCTGCAAGCCCCCAAGACCCTGGACGATCTCAAGGCAGCCGCTACAAAGCTGACGGACAAAAGCAAGGATCAGTTTGGGTTTATCGCCCGTGGTCAGGGTAACCCGGCCGTGACCCAGTTCTCCAGCTTCCTGTATTCATTCGGCGGCGACTGGTTCGATCAGAGCACTCGCAAGGCGACCCTCAATACGCCGGAAGCGATTGCCGCGTTCAAGTTCTTTGGTGATCTACACAAGCAATATGCTCCTCCCGGCACTACCAACATGTCCTGGCCGCAAGCCGTTGCGGTGTTCGGACAGGGCAAAGTCGCCGCGTACACCGACGCCAACTCGATCTTCCCGAACCTGCTTGACCCGACGAAATCCACCGTCGCGGACAAGACCGGCGTTGTCGTCTTCCCTGCCGGACCCAAGGGCTCTGTCATGTACAGCGTGACCTCCTGGGGTCTGTCGATCGCGGCTAGCTCCAAGAACAAGGATGCCGCGTGGGAATTTGTAAAGTGGGCGACCGGCAAGGAAATCGTGCTCAAAGAGCAAGGCGCCGGTGCCGTACCTGGCGCACGCACTTCGGTTTGGAATGATCCTGCCGGCAAGAGTAAGTTCCCGGCCGACTGGGTGGCGGCCCAACAAGCGTCCGCAGACGGCAAGCCGTACGACCGCCCGCTGGTCGTGCAGGTAGGCGCTGCGCGAGACATCATCGGGACGATCATCACGGCCGCGATCAACGGCGAAGACGTAACCGCCGCGGCAAACAAAGCCAACGCCGACTTTCAAAAACTACTCGACTCGGAACCCAAGTAATCCCTCGGACATTGGTAGAGACGTCCCGGCGGGACGTCTCTACCAAATAGGATTCTCCTATGGGTCATAATTTTCTCGATCGCAACGTCAAATGGCTGTTCCCGTTGCCCGCGATCCTCTTCATCTTGGTGATGATGGTGTTTCCTATCCTCTACACGGTTTGGAACAGTCTCACACCCTGGAGCATCAGCGCCGGGAGACCGGCCACTTTTTTTGGACTCACGAACTACCTCAGTCTACCGGAAGATGCCCGTTTTGTGGCATCCATCTTCCGGACGTTTTACTTTACGATTCTGGCAGTCACCCTCGAAGTCATCCTTGGCGTTGCGATTGCGCTCGTGCTCAATCGCGAGTTCCGGTTCAAACGCATTGTGAATTCGATCATGCTTTTGCCGATGATGGCAACCCCCGTTGCCATCGCGATGGTCTGGCTGTTGATGTACGAGCCCACTTCCGGCATCATTAATTTTTTGTTACGCTCAGCGAACCTCCCGCTGCCCTTGTGGGTCTATAACGCCAACTCGGTCATCCCGGCGCTCGCGCTGGTGGACATTTGGGAATGGACGCCGATGATCGTTCTCATCAGCCTCGCCGGTTTGGCGGCACTGCCGCACGATCCCTTTGAGGCGGCAACGGTGGACGGGGCGACGACCTGGCAGACGATCCGCTATGTCACCCTGCCAATGCTGTTCCCCACGATCAGTGTGGCTACCTTGCTGCGGCTCATCGACGCGCTCAAGACCTTCGACATCATTTATACGATGACCCAGGGCGGCCCCGGGTTCGCCTCGGAAACGCTCAATATTTATACTTACCAGCAGGCTTTCGGCTACTTTAACTTTGGTTATGCTTCGTCAGTTCTGGTGGTCTTTTTCGCGATTGTCCTGAGCATCAGTCTGCTCGTGACCTACAGTCGCAGGACCTTGGAGGTTTAACCATGGTAGACCGGGCCAAGCCCCAACCGCTCGTCCAGCGACTCCAACCGGCGATTGCCCAGGCGCGCCGCAAGACTACTACCTCCGATATCTTGGGTAATCTTGTTTTCTTCTTGCTGATCCTCCTTATCCTGGTCTTTTTTCTGGCGCCTTTCCTTTGGATGGTGATGAACTCACTCAAGACTCCGCTCCAGATCATCAAGCTTCCACCGGATCTGATCTTTACACCGACGCTGAATAACTATCAAAACGTTTTCAGCACGCAGAATTTCTCCAGTTACATCATCAATAGTATTATCATCGGCGGCGGATCGACCTTTTTTGGTCTGGTGCTCGGTCTCCCGGCCGCCTATGCCATTGCGCGCTACAAGCAGTACGGGATCGCGACGGCGATTCTGATTGCGCGCATTGTACCGGGCATTACGTTCCTGATTCCCCTCTTTATTCTCTTTCGCCAACTGCAAATGATCGACACTTACCAGTCCTTGATTCTGGCGCACATGCTCGTCGGTCTGCCGTTTATCGTGTGGGTCATGGTGCCCTTCTTCGAGTCGATTCCGCAGGAATTGGAAGAAGCCGCGCGCGTGGATGGCGCCTCGATCCTCCAGGCATTCATCCGGATCATCCTGCCCATCAGCGGTCCCGGCATTGTCACCGGCGCCATCCTCTCGTTCGTCTTCTCGTGGAACAACTTTATGTTCTCGATCGTGCTCGCCACCAACAAGACCAAGACGGTCCCGGTAGCCATTTTCAATTTCATCTCCTATGCCCAGATCGACTGGGGCGGCTTGATGGCGGCCGCGGTGACGATTACGCTCCCCGTCCTTATCCTCGCTTTGGTTACCCAGAGATACGTCATTCGAGGCCTGACAGCAGGAGCGGTAAAGGGGTAGATTGAATAATGGTTGCATTTCTGCTGCGAGAGTAATATAATGTGATTATCGAACGCGCGCCCAGTGTCAATGCCAACTCTTCGTTCAAGGGGTGGTCGGTTCCAGTACCGACTTTGACAGAGCAACAATGGGAATGAACTGTCCGCTCATTTGAGCACATCAAACCAAAAACACCGGTTGCAGTATTTTCATCCAGCAACTCACGGTGTTTTTTATATTGGGTCCGCGTTCGTGAGGAGAGCGGGTATGGCACAAGCCAAATCCAACCATAAAGAGAGGAAACCTGGTCTGCCCAAGGCGCCGACCGGCATCCGCGGCTTGGACGAGATCACTGGTGGCGGACTTCCCAAAGGACGGCCGACCCTCGTCGTCGGCGGCGCGGGCGCAGGCAAGACGATGTTTGGAGTGGAATTCCTCGTGCGCGGTGCGACCGAGTATCGAGAGCCGGGACTGTTGGTTGCCTTTGAAGAGACACCTGAAGAAATAACCGGGAATGTCAGGTCCCTTGGTTTTGACTTGAAAGCGCTCCTGGCAAAGAAACTCCTTCTCATAGACCACATCCGGATCGAACGCTCCGAAATCGAAGAGACGGGCGAATACAACCTGGACGGCCTGTTCATCCGCCTCGGCTATGCGATCGATTCCATCCACGCCAGGCGCGTCGTGCTGGATACGGTCGAAGCGCTCTTCGCCGGGCTCTCCGACACCGCCCTCCTTCGCGCGGAACTGCGTCGGTTGTTCCGCTGGCTCAAGGACAAAGGTGTCACCGCGGTCATTACCGCCGAACAGGGCAACGGTTCACTCACCCGCTATGGTTTGGAAGAGTATGTTTCCGATGCCGTCCTCTTCCTCGATCATCGCGTCGAAAATCAACTGTCGACCCGCCGCCTGCGAGTAGTCAAGTTCCGCGGCTCGGCGCACGGCACAAACGAATACCCGTTCCTCATTGACGAGCAGGGCTTCCAGGTCTTGCCCATCACCTCTCTTGGTTTGCAACACTCCGTTACCGGCAGGCGTATCTCTTCCGGCGTGCCCCGGCTTGATACCATGCTGGGCGGAAAGGGATTTTATCGCTGTTCCACTATTCTTGTCTCCGGGACGGCGGGCACCGGCAAGACCAGTCTCGCCGCGTATTTTGTAGACGCGGCGTGTCGCCGGGGAGAGAGATGTCTCTACTTTGCCTTTGAAGAGTCCGAGCCGCAGATCGTACGCAATATGCGTTCGATCGGAGTGGACCTGGCGCCGTGGGTGAAAAAGGGGCTCTTGCGCTTTGTGACGACCCGGCCCACCTTCTACGGTCTGGAGATGCATCTCGCGAGGATGCATCAGGCTATCCGCGAGTTCCAGCCAGAGGTGGTGGTGATAGACCCGGTCACCGATCTGATGGCGATTGGGTCACCCTTCGAGGTTAAAGCAATGCTGTTGCGCCTGGTGGATTTCCTCAAAGCGAGCGAAATCACTGCCTTCCTCACGAGCCTGACGGCAGGCGGCGAAGTCGCCGAGCAGACCGAAATCGGCATCTCTTCGCTGATTGATACCTGGCTCCTGGTGCGCGAATTGGAATCAAACGGCGAGCGGACGCGTGGATTCTACATTCTGAAATCGCGCGGGATGGCGCATTCCAATCAAATCCGAGAGTTTATCCTGACCGACCATGGGGTCGAGTTAGCGGATGTGTATCTCGGACCAAGCGGAATTCTCGCGGGCTCGGCGCGCAAGGCGCAAGAGGCGCAAGAACGTGCGGCTGCGCGAGCGCGGCAATTCGAGACGGAGCAGCATCAATCGGCCCTGGAACGCAAGCGCAAGGCGATTCACGCTCAAATCGCCGCCCTTCAAATCGAATTGGAAGGCGAGAACGCGGAAGCCGAACAAAGCAAGATCGAAGCAAACCGCGTTGAGAAACGTCGAATCCAGGCGCGGGAGGCTCTGGCCCGTTCCCGCCAAGCGGACAAAGACGGCAGTCGATGATCGAACGGCATTAGAAAAACGCCTGAACTGGAGGAACCGGCAAAATGCCAACGCCCAAGACCCAAAGCAAAAAAAATGTAAAGCGCGTGAGCAAGCCATCTCCCCGGAAGCCGACCTGGGAATTGCGATTGTACGTCGCCGGACAAACCTCCCGGTCAGTCACGGCTTTCGCGAACCTCAAGCAGATCTGTGAAGAGCACCTGGCGGGGCGCTATACGATCGAGGTCATTGACTTGATGCTGCATCCCCAGCTCGCCCGGGGCGATCAGATCATTGCGGTCCCGACCCTGGTCCGCAAACTACCCGTACCGGTCCGCAAGATCATTGGCGACCTCTCCAATACCGAACGCGTGCTGGTGGGACTGGACCTAAGACAAAGGACGACGGATGAAAAATGAACGCGAAAGCTCGGATCGCCGCCGAACAGCGAAGGCGGTGAAAGCCAAAGCGAAGACAGGTTCAACTACTGCTAAATTCGAACGCGCGGCAGTCCGAAAGAGCAAGATTAGATACGTGCTGCGGCTGTACGTGACCGGCATGACGCCCAACTCCACTCGAGCGATCGAGAACCTGCGGGCAATTTGCGACGAGTACTTGCTGGACCGCTACGATTTGGAGATCATCGATATCTACCAGCATCCGGTACTGATGCAAGGGGAACAAATCGTCGCGGTACCGACCCTCATCAAAAAGCTCCCCGAACCCATGCGCCACCTAGTCGGCGATATGTCAGACCGCGAGCGAGTTCTTCTGGGACTGGACCTGAAACATTGAGCGAGGGGAGAAGGACGAACCAGTCCGTTTCGACCATGTGAGGATGAGTCGACCTATGCCGAAAGCAAAAACGAGCCAGACCCGCTCGAAACCCCATAAGATGCGTTCCTCAGAGCTCGACCGTTTGCGGCGCCGACTGCAAATGGCGGAGGAAACCCTGCGCGCGATCACGAGTGGCGAGGTGGATGCCCTCGTCGTCTCAGGACTCCAGGGCGACCAGCTTTTTACACTCCAAGATGCCAACCGCCCCTACCGCCATCTCGTCGAGCAGATGTCAGAGGGAGCATGTTCCCTTAACACGCAAGGCATCGTCCTCTTTGCCAACTCATATCTTGTACATCTGCTGGGCATTCCCCTGGAAGAGATACTGGGCCAGCCCTTGTCTCGCTGGGTGTGGACACCCGACCGGGCCCGTTTCGACCGACTTTTTCAAGAGGCATCGGAATCAAACGTGAAAGGCGAGCTTGCATTCGTTTCAGCCACGAGAGACCTCTTGCCCGTCGAGCTCTCGCTCAGTCTCTTGCAGACCGAGGAAGGACCGAGGATCACCGCAGTGCTGTTTGACCTCCGCGAGCGCAAGTTGAATGAGCTGGCCCTACGCGGGATGAACCAGGAGCTGGAACAGCATGTGACAGAGCGCACCGCCGAACTGGAACGGGTGAATAGGCAATTCCAAACCGCGAATGAACAGCTGCAATTCATCAACCAGGAAATAGCGGTGGCGAACGAGGAATTCAAGACGGCGAACGACGAACTGGCTCGAGCCAATCAAAAACTGGAGGCAGAAGTCGCCGAGCGCCGGCGGATCGAAGAAGCACTGAGACGGTCTGAAGAGCAAGCGAATGACCTCATCCGCTATGCGCCGACGGCGATCTATGAAATCGATTTCCCGGAACAGCGCTTGACGCAAGTCAACGACGCGATGTGTCAGATGTCCGGTTATTCTCGCGAAGAACTGCTCGCGCTCAGCCCTTTTGACCTCCTCGACGAAGACAGCCAGAAACGGTTTCGGGCCAGAATCCAAGAGGCGCTCAAGGGTGAGCCTGTCGACGAATCGGTGGAATACAGGGTCAAAGCCAAAGACGGGCGAGAAATGATCGCGGTCCTCAAGACCCGCTTGCTGCACGAGGCAGGGAAACCCGTCCGTGCCCTTGTCATTGCCCACGATATTACCGATCGGAAGCAGGTCGAAGAGAAAATTAGCGGTTTGAACCGCGATCTCGAGAGGCGCAGCACAGAATTAGCGGCGACGAACCGCGAACTGGAATCCTTTTCCTATTCGGTTTCGCACGACCTGCGCACTCCGCTCACATCCATCGAGAGCCTGGCCCATTTGGCGTTGGAAGATTACGGCACGCAATTGTCGGAACAGGTTCACGAGGTTTTGAGTTTGATACAGGCGAACGCCCAGGCGACCACCACGCTGGTCGAAGACCTGCTCCGGTTCTCGCGGACGAGCCGCTTACCTTTGAACAAGCAACCGGTAGAAATGTCTGAGATGGTTAGCCAGGTCCTGAACGAGCTCCGGGCGACTCCAATAGACCGCCTGGGCCTAGTCGTAGGCGAATTAAATGCTGCCAACGCGGATCCGATCTTGATCAAGCAAGTGTGGACAAATCTACTCTCGAATGCAATCAAGTATACGCGCAGCCGTGACAAGGCGCGGATCGAAATCGGGATGGAGCGGCATGATGGGCAGGAGGTGTATTTCGTCAAGGACAACGGGGTCGGCTTTGACATGGCGCAAGCGGACAAGCTTTTCGGCGTTTTTCAGCGCCTGCATTCCGAAGAAGAGTACGAAGGTACGGGGGTAGGACTTGCCATCGTGGAACGCATCATCCGCCGCCACGGCGGGCGCGTGTGGGCGGAAGCCGAGGTGGACAGGGGCGCGACGTTTTTCTTCACCTTGGGCACCTAGCTTGGAGACAAGTCACACATTAATTCTATTTGTTTGAGAGACCCGTTTTCTTGGAGAAAGCGGGTCTCTCAATTTCCACAGTCTTTATTTTACCACGATACTGACCATTCGCCCCGGCACGTAGATGATCTGCGAAGGGGATTTGCCTCCCAGGTGGCGTTGCACGTTCGGCAATTTCAACGCGGCCTCTTTCGCCTCCGCCTCGCTCACGCCAATCGGCAGCTCCACCCGATCGCGCACCTTGCCGTTCACCTGGACCGGCAAGACGACGACCTCATCCCGGGCTAACTGTTCGTCGTATTGGGGCCACTTTTGCTGGTGGATCGAGTACGGTCGCCCCTTGCGCGCCCAGATTTCTTCAGCCATAAAAGGAGCCACCGGCGCCAACAGCAACAACAGTATCTCACGTGCTTCCTCGTACGCCGCGTCACTCACTTTTTGCCCCTGTGCGTCGAGGATCGCGTTCGTCAGCTCCATCAGCGCCGAGATGACGGTGTTAAACCGGAACCCCTCGATGTCCTGCGACACTTTTTTGATCGTCTTGTGCGTCTTGCGTCGCAGCTCGCGGTCGGCTTGCTCCGTGGTCGCATCCGCCGCCGCGCGATCCGAAGGGGACAGCAACAGTTCCCACGCGCGCCGCAGCCAGCGAAAAGTGCCGCCCATGCCAGCCGTGCTCCATGGGGTTGCCTGTTCGAAATCGCTTATAAACATCTCGTATGCGCGCAGCGCATCCCCGCCGTATTCGGACACCACGTCGTCCGGCGTGATGACATTGCCCTTGCTCTTTGACATTTTCTCTTTGCCGTCGGACGCCAGGATCATGCCCTGGTTGCGTAGTCGTTTGAAGGGCTCCATAAAGGGAATGTAGCCCAGGTCATACAGCACCTTTGTCCAAAAGCGCGAGTAGAGCAAGTGCATAACGGCATGTTCAGCGCCTCCTACGTATACGTCCACGGGAAGCCAGTAGGCCACTTGTTCCGGGTCGAATGCAGCGTTAGCATTATGAGGGTCTGCAAAGCGCATATAGTACCAGGACGAACAAGCGAAGGTGCCCATCGTATCGGTTTCCCGTCGTCCAGACGTCCCGTCCGGTAGAGTGACATTCACAAATTTCGGAATTGTGGCTAGCGGAGATTCGCCCGTCGCCGTCGGCTCATAGCTATCGACGTCGGGCAACAGGACCGGCAATTGGTCCTCTGGCACCGCGACTTCCCCTTTCTCCGTATGGATGACGGGAATGGGGGTTCCCCAGTAGCGCTGCCGGCTGATACCCCAATCCCGCAGTTTATAGTTCACTCGTCGCTTGCCCTTGCCGGTCTCCTCCAGCCACTCGGTCACGCGGCGCACCGCTCCGCCACCCGCCGTGCCGGAAAACCTTCCCGAGTTGATCATCGCGCCATAATCGGCGTGGAAAAGCGCATCGCGGTAGAATTCGACCGCGTACAACATTTCCATCACCGTTCGTTTACTGCGCACGTTCGGTTCCAGGGCATGGCAGCGTTCCAACAGGCGCCGCTCGCTTTCCGCCCCATCCAGCCGCATCAGGTCGCCCGGGCCAAAGATAAAGAGCCAGCGCGTTCCGACCACTTCGTTCCATTTGCCGGGCCTGACATACTGCTGAGCCAGGTCAATGTAACGGTCCACTTTTTGAGGTGGAATCGTGATATACAACGAGCCCTGTCGCTCTTCAAACGGAATGCCCTCTGCCCGCAGATTGTCCGCAAAGCCTTCGCGCATGGTCCCTCCCAACGCGAACGACTTGGTCAGCCCATCCGTGCGTTCGATGACGGGCAGGATTGGCTGCCCGAATTTCAGGGCGAAGGCAAAGTCCCTTTCATCGTGAGCGGGGACCGCCATGATGGCGCCGGTCCCGTAGCCCATCAAGACATAGTCCGCAATCCAGATCGGGATGCGTTCACCATTGACCGGATTTACCGCATACGAACCCGTGAACACCCCGGTCTTGACCTTGTTTTC
>JBLMXX010000043.1:0-11490 GCA_050257995.1 Acidobacteriota bacterium
CACGTTGCACACCGGAATGCCGCGCCGCGCCGCTTCAGCCAGGTCGACGTGATCGTACCCCACGGAGCGCGTGACGATCAACTTGAGGTTCGGCAGGCGTTCGAATACCTCGCGCGTTACACAGCCAAACTGATCGCGCATGCACAGCACATCGGCGTCGACGGCCGCGGCGATGATCTCCTCAGCCGTGCGGAGCGGTCCGTGAAAGGTGAACTCACAGCCTTCCAGGTGAACCGCGGCGCGATCTTCAAAGACAAAGTCGGTAAAGGCAACGCGAATCATTGCGGTTTCTCCGCCCTGGTTTTCCGTACTGCCTCGATTAGTTGGCGCGCGACCTCGGTCAGGCGATAAAATTCTCCTGCGGCAATCGCCGCAGGGTCGACGAGATTTCCGCCGACCGCCACGGCTGCGGCACCCGCGCGGATGTACTCGCTCGTGTTTGCCGTGCCCACTCCCCCGGTCGGCACCAAACGCACCTGTGGGAGCGGCGCAAGAATGGCTTGCAAGTAAGCCGGACCGCCGGCGCTGGCCGGAAACAGTTTCACCAGGTCGGCACCCCATTCCCACGCGGTCAGGATTTCGGTTGGCGTGTACGCGCCCGGCATGACCGGTACGTCCGCGCGATGCGCCGTTTCGATGGCGCCGCGATCGAGCACCGGCATGACGATGAATTCTGCTCCTGCCGCGAGGGCTGCCCGCGCATTCTCCGCGTTCAGCACCGTGCCGGCGCCGATTAGCGCACGCCGCCCCAAGCGTTCGCGCGCCGCCCCAATCAAGTCTAGCGCCTTCGGCGTGGTCATGGTAAACTCAACCGCGGTAACGCCACCCTCCGCAATCGCTTGCGCCGCCTCGACCAGCCCCGTCGGATTGGACGCGCGGAGAATGGCGATTACGCCGCCGTCAAGTATGCGCTGGAGCGCGATTGATCTGTCCATCAGCGTGCTAACCGTGTCTCTCCTTCCGCGATCAGCGTTTCTGCTTCCGCGCGGGTCGCCCAGGGCCAGTCGGTGGGTGACGTTTGCTTGAGTGCGGAGAACGCGTTGCCCAGTTGCACTGCACGGGCGACGTCCCCTTCGAGATAGCCGGTGAGAAATCCTGCCACGCACGCGTCCCCGCCGCCGATTCGGTCCACCGCCTCGATTTCATAGACCCGGTCTGTGAACACACGACCCTCTGCAAACGCGAGGGACGTCCAGGTGGTACGCCACACGGAAGGCGTGCCCCGCAGCGTGACCAACACCGCGCGAAACCCAAAACGTTCTGCGAGTTTGCGTGCCACCTCCGCGGGATTCTCTCCGCTCAGCCCCGAGATCAATTCCGTCACGTTCGGTTCATCCGGTAGCGATGTGATGAGAATGTCCACAAACTCCATTAGCGGTAATTGCGCGGTGCGCGCGTGTTCCAGCGTCCACAGCTGCGCCCGGTAATTCAGATCGTAACTCACCAGACAGCCTGCGTGCTTTGCAGCGCGCAGCGCCTGCGCTTGCATTTCAGCCGCCGAGGGGCTAAGCGCGGGGGTGATGCCGCCGACGTGAAAGAGGCGCACATGGCGCAAGAGCGTGTCCCAATCGATCATTCCCGGCAGGATGTGCGCAAAAGCCGATTCTTTACGGTCGTAGATTACGCGCGTAGAGCGCGGCGTTGCGCCGTACTCGACAAAGTACATGCCAGCGCGGTCGCCGTCTGCCCAAACGACGTGGCTCATATTCACGCCAAACTCGCGTCCCTTGTTGGCGATCATGCGCCCCCATGGATTGTCGGGCAGACGACTTACCCAGGCGGATTCGAGTCCGAGCCGCGCGACCCCCGCCGCCACGCTCAATTCCGCGCCCCCGACGGCAACCTCGAGTGTCGTCGTCTGCTCCAGCCGCAGGTGGTCCGGGGGCGAGAGCCGGATCATCGCCTCGCCAAAAGTGACTACGTTGGTCATGGCTTGACAATCACCTTGATCGCTCCTCCTTTGCGACCGGTAAAGGTGTCGAAGGCGGCGTTGATCTCGTCGAGGGGAAAGGTGTGCGTGATGAGCGGTCTCATGTTCAATCTGCCGTCGGCCATCAATGGTATCGCGCGTTCAAGATTCCACATCCCTTCGGCTTTGGGTCCGGTGATGAGCAAATTCCATTGGACGATTTTGTTGAGCGCCAGTGTCACCGGTTGATGATAGATGCCGTTGTATGAAATCCGCCCGCTCTTGCGCACCAGGTCGAGTGCCTCGGCGGCGGGACCGGCTTGACCGGTACATTCGACGACGAGATCCGCGCCCTGCCCATCGGTGAGCTTCATCACGACGTCGCGCACATTTGCTTCATGGATGTTGAGTGTAATATCCGCGCCCAACTGTCGCCCCACCGCCAGTCGGTCCTCGCGCGTGCCGGTGAGAATGACGCGTCCCGCGCCGAGGATCTTTGCCACCTGCGCCGAAATCAATCCGATGGCCCCCGGTCCGGTGACCAGAACGGTGTCGCCGGGCCTGACGCCGCCGACCCGTTCATAACCGTACAGGACTGTCCCTGCCGTGGTGAGCAGCGCGCCTTCGTCGAAATCGATATTGTCTGCCAGCTTGTGCAGCGTGTTGACGTGACATGCCGCGTACTCGGCGTAACCGCCGTTGCTGCAAAAGCCGTAATGCCGGTGACCCTTTTCCGGTTTGCCGTAGTTCAGGCAGGTTGTGTACAGACCGCGCAAACAATTCACGCAACGACCGCAGCCCTTGTGCGGTTCGATGGCGACCCGATCACCCACCTTCACTTCGGTGACATCAGAGGCAACCGCTACGACTGTCCCGGTGAACTCGTGACCCGGAATGAATTCGCCGAGCGGTGGATGATTCTGCCAACCTTTGGCAATGATGGCCGGATCGCTGCCGCAGATGGCAATCGAATTGACTTGGATCAGCGCCTCGCCTGCCGCCGGCACAGGCACCGGCTTTTGCGTAACGCGCAAGTCACCATAATTAAACAGAACGGCGGCTTTCATCGTTTGAGGAATATCCATGTGGACTCCAAGAAATTTGCCTTCCCGTACCGGGAAGGCAAATGGGTCACGGCATCAACAAGCGAGCTACAGACCACGCGCCGTCACCTGTGAAAATCAAGGCGAGCAGCGTTCCAACCAGATAGATATTGAAATCCCATCCCTTGCCGGTCGGCAGACTGAGATACGGTTCGTGTTCTTTCCAGATGCTGGTCCACGTCCCCGCGAGCATGACGACGAGGAGCGCGAATGCCGCCCAACTGCTAAGAACGCCGACCAATAACGCCACCCCACAAACGATCTCGACGACGCCGGCGACCAGCGCGGTCCCTGGCGGCAAACCGTACTTGTCTTTCCACTTTTTGTTGAGAAAAGCCAGTTGCTCAAATTTGTGCCAACCGTGCGGGAGCATGATGACAGCCATGGAAACGCGCAGCACTAGAATTGCCAGGTCGATCATGGGACGCCTCCTCGAGTTCTGATGACTCTTGATGCTTTTTCTTCGCGATCAGTGCGCCGGTCGGCGCAGCAAGCCAAATCGGAAGCTTCCTGCCTTGCGGAGGTCCTGGATCAGACCTAATATGCCTTGTGGCGCTAACAACATGATGATCACCAGGATGAGACCCTGGATGAGCAAATTGATGTCTGCGTATCTCGCCAATTGAAATCGCAATGCTACGACGATAATCGTCCCCACCAGCGGGCCCCATTCCAGACCTTTGCCGCCGATGACCGTCGCGAGCAACACAATCATCAACCAGTTGATGTCGAATGCGTTGTTGGGCTCGATGTATCCCTGGTTCATGTAGAAAATGGATCCGGCGACGCCCATCACGAATGCCGCAATGATGAACGAGTAGAGCTTGAGTCTAAAGACGTCGATCCCCGAACTCGCCGCGCTGACATCGTTATCGCGAATGGCAGCCAGCCCTAATCCGAATTTGGACCGCAGGATGATGCCGACGAGGACCACCGAAGCGAGACCGGCCGCGAACGCGAGCCAGTAGGTAATCTCCGGGGGAATGCCACTTACCCCCTTGATCATATAGCCCGCCCCCCCGCCTTGGAGATCGCTTCCGACAGGTTTCCAGCGCAAGAACACCAGGCGCAGGATGGCCGGTACCACCAATGTCCCGATCGCAAAATAAATCCCCTTCATCCTAAAGACCGCTACGGAAATAATCATAGCGAACAAGGCCGCCGCCGCCCCGCCCACAAGGATGCCCACATAAAATGGGATGCCCAGCCAGGTCAGTATCGTCATCGTGTACCCGGCCAGCCCAATGAACGCGGCGGGGCAGAGGGCCAGTAACCCGCTAAAGCCGGCCAGCAGGTTCCACATATTGGCGGCGGCGAGAAAGAGATAAAAATAGAACAGATACAGCAGCCAGGTCTGAGGCGCACCGATCACCGGCAGTAGAGTGAGCGCGATGACGACTGCTCCTAACAGCGCCCAAGGTAGAAACGTGCGCGCATTATCTCCCATCATGTCCTCTAACGACCAAACAAGCCCTGCGGTCTAATCGTCAGAACCACGAGCACCATCAGGAATGGGATAAGCAACTGACCGGTCGGTCCGCCGAAATAGCCGCCCAGGGTTTGAGATAATCCAAAGATCATGCCGCCGATAAAAGTCCCCACCATGCTGCCCAGTCCGCCCAGGATGATCACGCCGAAGGCGATGATCAGGATCGCCGTCCCGGAGGTCGGACTGAAGGAAAAGGTCAGCCCGAAGAATATGCCCCCGATCGCGGCTAACGCCATAGCAATACCGAACGCGATCTGATAAACCCGGCTGGGATTGATTCCCATGAGCTCGGCGGTTTGCCGGTCCTGGGAAGCCGCGGTAATGGCTTGACCCAAATAAGTCCTTTGCAAAAATTGATGGACGGCGACCACCACCAGCAGCGCGGCGACAAAATCGAGAATATATACCAGGGGGATATAGATATCCCCAACCTGATAACTATTCATGGAATAATCCGTCGTCAAAGCCCTGGTTTGGGGCGTCCAGATGATCTGGTCAGCGTTCTGGACGATGAGAGCAATGCCAAACGCAATGATTAGGGCGGCATCCGCCGACATCCTGACGGCACGGTTCAAGAGGTACTTTTCGATGAGAATCCCCAAGACAAAAAAGAGCGGCAGACTGGGCAGCAACCACAGGAGGGGGTTTAGTTTCCAGGCCGTGATTGCCGTAAAAGCCATGTAACTGCCGAGAATGACCAGGTCTCCATGAGCCACGTTGATTACTTTCATGACTCCGAACACAAGAGACAACCCCAAGGCGATGACGACATACAGTCCGCCCATTAATATCCCAATCACGATCGGTGATGCCAGGTCGGCTAGGGATGCCATACTCTCAGACCTATCCTGTTGAGTTCATTACATTGCGCCAAAGTAAGCGTTTTTGACCTTTTCCTCTTCCATCAGGTCAAGCGCATTGCCGCTCAGGACAATGCGCCCGGTTTCGATGACGTCGGCGCGGTCTGCTTCATGCAGGGTTCGCCACACATTCTGCTCGACCAGGAGGATGGTGATTCCACGCGCTCTGATTTCATGCAACACGTGAAACAGTTCGCTCACGATCAGTGGGCTGAGACCCAGCGACATTTCATCTATGATAATCATCTTCGGATTCGCCATCAATCCGCGTGCGATGGCGACCATCTGTTGTTGTCCCCCGCTCAGGGTCTTGGCAAGTTGGTCCTGTCTCTCCCTAAGGATCGGAAAGAGTTCATAAACCCTCGCCAAGTTCTCTTCTCGCCTCGACCTCGCCTGACGGTTGTAGGAACCGATGACCAGGTTTTGGAGCACTGTCATTTCTGGGAAAAGCCGTCTGCCTTCTGGAACATGGGAAATTCCCAGATCGACAATATCATAAGCATTCTTGCGGGTGATGTCTTTTCCGGCAAATTCTATTCTGCCCTGAGCGGGGTGGATCATGCCTGAAATGGTCTTGAGCAAGGTAGTTTTGCCGGCTCCATTCGCACCGACGATGGCAACCATCTCGCCGCTTTTAACCTCCAAGGAGACTTGCCACAAGACTTGGAGATTCCCATAGAAAACGTCGATATTTTTGATGCGGAGCAACACGTTGTCTGGCATCCGGTCCCTCTAACGTGATTCTTCCGGTTGATTCTGCTGTCGCGCCAAAGCGTCGAGCAAATAGTCCGTTAGACGCTCCCGCGATTTGGCGATATCCGATTCCGACCATTCCAGGAATCCGCGCCCGGTCTTAAAGCCCAAATCGCCCGTCTTGACTCTGGCTTGCAGAGTACTCGATGGAGTCGGCGCCGCGTTGATGTGTTTCAAGATGTAATTGTGGATGGCGAGCGTGAGATCCAGCCCGACCATGTCCGCATTCTCCACGGGACCCAGGATGGGCAGGCGTAATCCAAACCCGTTTCGGATGACCTCGTCAACCGTCGCCGGGTCGCAGATGCCTTCGTCTATGATCGCGAACGCTTCCCGCCACAAGGCATGCTGCAAACGATTACCGACAAAGCCCGGCACATCTTTATGCACACGCACGGGATGCTTGCCCACCCGCGCGAGCAAGTCATAGATCGCCTCCACACACCAGTCGGCACTGTCCTGGGCACGCACCACTTCGACCAAAGGAATCAGGTAGGGCGGATTCCAAAAGTGCGTGCCGAGAATTCGCTCTCGATGCTCCGCCTGGCTGGCAATCTCGGTAACGCTAATCACCGAGGTGTTGCTGCACAGGATGGTCGTCGGTGGGCAAAGTCGATCCAGCTGGGCGAACACGCGTTGTTTGAGTGCCAGGTCCTCATAGACTGCCTCCACCACCACGGCGCTACCGTTGCAAGCGGCTTGCATGTCCGTTGTCGTGTCAATCTGACGAAGGATCGCTTCGACGTCTGCGCCCAGTTTGACGCCGTGTTTTACCATGTTTGAGAGGTTGGCACGCACGCGCTCTTTTGCCGAGTTGAGCGCGTCCTGGCTCACGTCGGTCAAGCGAACCGGGTGCCCTTGCGCTGCAAAAACTTGCGCAATGCCGTGTCCCATGAGTCCGGCGCCGACGACCGTGATCTGGTCTAAAGTGGACATGTTTTTTAGCCCGCCGTATAACCGCCATCCACGTACAAGATGGCGCCGGTCATAAAATCGGAGGCGTGTGACGATAGGTAAATAACCGTCCCGACAAAGTCCTCCGGCTCGCCCAGGCGTCCGGTTGGGATACGATTGAGGAAGACTTTGTAACGTTCCTTATCGTCAAACATCCACTGCGTGAGAGCGGTGCGGAAAACGGTGGGAGCAATCGCATTGACATTGATGCCGTACTCGCCCCACTCACAGGCGAGAGAGCGCGTCAGCAGGGTCACCGCGCCCTTCGAAGTTGCATAACCCGTATAGTTCTTCATGCCGAGCAAGCCGCGCGTCGACGAGAGCAAAATGACTTTGCCCCCTCGACCTTGCTTGATCATGACACGACCCACTTCACGACAGATCAGCCAACTGCCTTTGACGTTGACGTCCATGATCTCGTCGAATTCTTCGGTAGGGAATTCGACGATGGGGTGGATGCGCGAAAGTCCCGCGGCGGTGATCAGGATGTCAATGCCGCCGAATTGCTTGACCGTTTCTTCGACGACGCGTTTCACGTCGTCAGGATCATCCGGCTTGCCGGCGATATATGCCGCGACGAACCCGGCTTGCTGGATCACTTTGGCAACCGGCTCCAGCTTTTCTTCCGTGCGACCTGTCAGCATCACCTTGGCACCGGCCCTTGCCAAGCCTTTTGCGCTCGCCTGTCCGAAACCGCCGGTCGCACCGGTGATGAGGGCGACCTTGCCCGTCACATCAAAAAGCCACTGGGTATCAGGAACCTTATGCATAAGTCTCTCCTTTGATGGATCTCCTTCCTGCTCTCACAGGGAAGGAGGTTGAGCCGGTGGATACGGCATCACCACCAACATGGTCGCGACGCGATTCGTGTCATTGCGCACCTGGCGATTTTCGCCGGGGGCGATATAGATCGAATCCATCGGTCCCAACTTGAACTCTTGACCTTCGAACGCCATGGTCAACTCTCCCTCCAGCACGACGTAAACCTTGGGGAGAGGACCGGCATCCCAATCGGCTTTTCCTCCCGGCAGGTAATACGAACAGCCAACCCAATAGGGGGCTTCACAACCCAGGTTCTTGTGCTGCAAGTGCATGGCATAGCAGTCAAAGTGTTTGGGTGGATTGTACTTGACTGCCTCTTCCACACGTGTGACCTTCATGAGTCCTCCTTGTTTCTACAAGCGGTAATTGCCGGTGGGATCGACAATCGCGACCATGCGCACGATGCACCCGTCGCCCTTCACCCAGCGCCACGGAAAGGCGGCGATGGTTACGCGCTTGCCGGTAACTTTGTCAATATCGCCGCCGACGTTCTCAAAGCCGACGATGCCATTGCCGAGGAGAAGATGATGATTCGGCTCCCAATCTGAAAAAACCTCCTCGACCTTTTTGCCGGTCTCACGTTCGAATTCCTTGCAGACATCCGGCATAAGAGGACCGGAACCATGGGGACCGATCGCGGTCGCCAAAGGATGATCGAGCGCCTGGTTGTCCACGCCAACCGCTTTGACGCGGCGCGCGGCGAACCATTCGCCTGCCTCGCGATACAAGCCCGGCGAATAGGCAAAGTACTGCCGGTTATCCCCATAATACCTGTGCCAGCCGGTATTGATGATCACAATGTCGCCCGGCTCGATGCGGGGCTGAGCACGTTCCAGGTCCTCCGGCATGATTTTTTCCCACTTGTTTTTGGGAATGGAGACGACGACCGCAGTGCCAAAGTATCTATCAAGCGGCACCTCGTCCATGAAAGGCGTGCCCTCGATGACATGCGCGGGAGCATCCGTGTGGGTGGTGCAGTGCATGAAAGTAGTAATCTGCTGGGAGAGGACGCCCGACTTGGCGTGATAATGGAACCGCTCGATCTTGATGTCGGGAAAGTAGGGCCACAGAGGCGCGCCGTGTCCCCACGGGTGACTCAGATCGTAGAATTCGAGCTGATCGGTTGACGAAGCCATTGTTTATGCCTCCTATTAGAAATTAACTGCCGCAAGCCCTTTCAACCGCAACATCTCACGGGCCTCGCCCGGCGTCGCGATCTCGCGCTCAAACTCGGCGGCAATGCGTTTGGCTTTCTCCACCAGGTCGACGTTGGTGGCCAGGACGCCGCGCCGGACCAGGATATTGTCTTCGAGCCCCACGCGCACGTGTCCCCCCATCATAATGCCC
The DNA here is from genome assembly GCA_050257995.1 of Acidobacteriota bacterium. Taxonomy (GTDB): domain Bacteria; phylum Chloroflexota; class Anaerolineae; order UBA4142; family UBA4142; genus JBLMXX01. Next base: position 9,238 of record JBLMXX010000043.1, read on the forward strand.
ATCGCGGCCATATTGAACTCGTTCGGGTATCCAACTCCGATCACGGACCAACGATAATTCTCCGCGCCCAGCAGGCGGTCGGCGGTCTGCTTCATGACGATCAGATCTTCGGGAGTCGCCGCCAAGCCGCCCAGGACCCCCAATACAAATTGGATCCAGTAAGGCGGCTCGACCAAGCCGGCCTTCTCCAGGAATTTCAGATTGTAGAGGTGACCTACATCGTAGGCTTCAAATTCCGGCTTGACGTTGTTTTCCTTCATCGTCTTGGCGAAGACCTCCATATCGCCGAAAGTGTTACGGAAGATAAAATCCTTGGTGCCCTCGACGTAGCCGGGCTCCCAATCGAATTTCCAATCTTCCGGTTTGTACCGCCGCGCGACCGGGTGCATCGAAAAATTCATCGACCCCAGATTGAAAGTGGCCAGTTCCGGCTTGCAGGAGGCGGCCGCGCGCAATCGTTCCAGCGGCGACATGCCCATCCCGCCGCCGGTCGTGATGCAAACAATCGCGTCGCAACCCTCTTTGATGCGGCCCACGATGTCGCGGACGATTTCCGGGTCGGAGGAAGGTCGCCCGTCGCGCGGGTCGCGCGCGTGGATGTGAATCGACGTAGAGCCGGCTTGAGCGCATGCTATGGCATCCTGGGCGATGCCCTCGATGGTGTATTTCAAGTGGGGGGTCTGGGTTGGAACTGTAATCGCCCCGGTAAGTGCGGTAGTAAGAATAAGTTTCTCCAAGTTCGCTCCTCTCTAGAGAAAAACGGTTCCGATGTCCAGAGTATCCTGCAAATCCACGCTCAAGACTTGCCGGGGGTACCCGGAATACTCGAGCTCCAGATTGTACGTGCCGCCGGATGCCTCAAGGTGGTCAATTCTAAAATCGCCGTAGTTGTTCGCGACCGTCGTCGCGACGAGGTCCCCTGAACCCTTCTTCAATGTAACCTTCGCTCCCTCGGCGCACGCGTCGATATTTTTCAACACAACATTTCCGGCGATGAAACATTGGGTATACCGGTACAGATTCTTGTAGAACACGCGCGGCTCGAGCCCGAATTCCGGATGCAAAATCTCCAGACCCCTCGATGCGACGATGCGCTGCATCTCGGAATCTTCGACGTGAAGGAATTCCAGTGCCCCGGTGGCGCACGCCTGAACACAGCGCGGCGCTTGCCAGCCCTCCTCCAGCAGATGCACGCAAAAGGTGCATTTCTGAGGCAACTGCAATTCCTCGTTCCACCAGATCGCATGGTAGGGACATGCATCGACAATGCCTTTTTGTCCCCGGGCTTTCACCGGATCGATGATGACAATGCCGTCCTCCCGCTTGTACACAGCCCCATGCTTGCCGGCTTTGATACAATCGGCGTCGTCGCACTGCATACAAGGAAGAGGCAAATAGGAGACATCTACCCTTGGGCACTTGCCCCTTTCTTTGCGCAAGAGGTCAATCCAACGGTGCCCATATCTGGGTTGAGCCGCGGCATAGGGCGGAAAACTATTTTCACAGTGCTCGTCTTTACAGGCGAGGTAACAATTGTTGCAATCGTGACATTTGCCGACGTCGATGACGAGGTTCCACTTGTTCATGCTGTCCCCCCATCGTACTTTACAATATCCACGAGGCACGAGTTAGGCGCCATGCCACTGGAATTCTTGGTAATGAATCGCGATGGCGTCAGGATGTTGATGCAACCCGCCCGATCGGCGGATTCTCCGGGCTTGCCCAGAGGATCGTAATCGGCGCAGGATTCATAAGAGTGCACCGTGCCCGGTGCCAGTCGCTCCGTCACCTGCGCGGCGCAGATGACCGCTCCCCGGTCGTTAAAGACTCTGACCAGGTCACCCTCCTGAATGCCGCGCGTGTCGGCATCCTTCGGGTTGATCCGGATGATCCAGTAGTAATGGCCGTCCGCCTTGAGGACGCGGTGGTCCTTGACCTCGTTGAGCCAACTCCCCTTGGAATCGCCCATGGTATGAAAACTAAAGCGCGGATGCGGTGAAACCAACTGCAAGGGGTACTTGTCGTAGAGTTCGAGAGTGTGGTGCCCCTCCCAGGAAGGAATGTATCGGGGGATGACAGGTCTCTCTTCATCGCCGGGGTCAAATTTTCTGAGACTGGACGATTCGAATTCTAACAGCCCCGAAGTGGTCTGCAAGTCCATGCCGAATTCTTTCTGAGATTCGGGGGGAGGTCCCCAGTCCGGCGTATCCCGCTTTCGATTCTCGGCGAACCAGCGCAACGCGGGCGTCGAGT
>JBLMXX010000044.1:0-2508 GCA_050257995.1 Acidobacteriota bacterium
CGCGCCGCCGCCCGAATATGCGACGAGGTCGAAGCGTGACAGCGCGTTTGATTCCGCGAATCGCCTGACCCCTTCGACCTCTTGATCAAGCCGGTAATCTTTTGGTGGTTCGTCGCCGGCATACACCTCCAGGTCTTTAAGAAACGGCCGCACCTCGCCGTTCAAGGCATTCAACAACGGCTGGTATTGAAGAGCCGCAGGCAGTGTGCCCCCAGGCACAAATATGACAGATCGTGGTCGATGCTGTTGACTACTCATCCTGTCTCTCCCCTCCGCGAAACGGATTAGAATTGACGCTGGTTGCACGGCGTGCTATACTTTCAACCCCAATTCTATGGCGATTTCATTACGTCGGCATTACCGAATCCTTAATAATCTGTTAAGAATTTGGTTAGCGGCACGCAAGGAATCCCGTGTAAAGTGAGAGTTATGACCGGTCAACGCATCCTCATCGTGGACGACGAGCCGCAAGTCCTCGAAGTCCTCAAGTTATATCTCAGCCGTGACGGTTTTCGCGTGACCACCGTGGGCGACGGTTCAAGCGCCCTCACCGCATTCGAGACTCACGCACCTGATCTGGTGGTGCTGGATTTGATGCTGCCCAAGGTCGATGGGTTCCAGGTGTTCAAGGAACTACGCGCCAAGTCTGCGGTCCCCATCATCATGCTCACCGCGCGCGGGGACGAACTCGACCGCGTACTGGGCCTGGAATTGGGTGCAGACGATTACATTGTCAAGCCCTTTAGCCCACGCGAGGTCGTCGCACGTGTCAAGAACGTCCTCCGCCGTGTCTCCCAGCCCGCTCCGGACTCTGGCGAACAGGCACTCACCTACGGCGACCTGCGAATCGATCCACGCACCCACCTGGTCGAGACAAACCAGCACGAGGTGGAATTGACGAGCAAAGAGTTTGACTTGCTCTACTTTCTCGCCAAGCACCCGGGACAGGTCTTTACGCGCGCTCAACTGCTGGACAAGGTATGGGGCTATGAATTTTACGGAGATGCGAGCACGGTGACGGTCCACATCCGCCGCCTGCGGGAAAAAATTGAACCCGACCCGGCCCAGCCGCGCTATCTCTCCACGGTGTGGGGCGTCGGTTACAAATTCGAAAAGGAACCCTGATGCTCGTCCTTCTGCTTTGGATACTTGCACCCGTGTGTGCATTAGCATTGGCTGCTTTTTGGTTTCAGGCACCCGCGGCGGACTTGCCCGTGCTCGCGGAGATCCTCGTCGTATCCGAAGTGTTATCGATCGCCTTCGGCTGGGCGGCTTACCGCGTCGGGTTGCGCTTCCGGCTGGCGAGCGTCCAGTTGAAAATCGCGCTCACCTTTGCGCTGGGACTGGGCGTGACCCTGCTCAACATCCTGTTCGTCTCCATGCCTATGTTCATCGAGCCGCATGACAGCGGGCTGTTAGTGGTCCTGCTCTTTTTTGCCACACTGGTCTCCTTGGGCTTTGGTCAGTTGATGGCGCGGTCTATCACCGGGGGTCTCGAGCAGCTGGCGCACACCGCCGAAAAGATATCGTCCGGCGATCATGCCACCCGCGCCGTGGTCGAGTCGGGTGATGAAGTGGAGCAGGTCGCCGGAGCGTTCAATCGGATGCTGCAAAAACTAGACGAAATGCAGGTGCGCGAAAAAGAACTGGAGCAGGCCCGCCGCTCGTTGATCGCGGCGGTCTCACACGATCTGCGCACCCCCATCACGACGGTCCGCGCGATGGTGGAAGCCATCAACGACAGTGTCGTGACCGACGAGGCATCGGTGCGCCGCTACCTGTCGCTGATCCAGAGCGAAATCCAAAATCTATCCCGACTCGTGGACGACCTCTTTGAATTGACCCAAATAGATGCAGGTGCCCAGAACTGGACCCGGGAGCCGAGCTCACTTCGCGATCTGATTTCGGACACTCTTGAAAGCATGCAGGCTCAAGCCGATGCCAAAGGGGTAGCCCTGTCCGGCTCGGTTGGTCCGGGAGTTGACCCCGTGGTGATGAATTCGCTCAAGGTCCAGCGCGTTCTCTACAATCTCGTCCAAAACGCTATCCGGCATACACCTTCCGGTGGACGGGTTTCCGTAACCGCCCAAGCCCGCGAGGGAGGTACGACTGCCGCGGTCGAAATTGCCGATTCCGGCGAAGGGATTGCGCCGGGCGACCTTCCGCACATCTTTGAGCCGTTCTACCGGAGCGACCAGTCGCGCGCCCGCGACGGGAGTGGTGCGGGCCTGGGGCTGGCGATTGCGCGAGGGATTATCGAAGCGCACGGGGGCAAGATTGAGGCAGCGAGCGAGATCGGACGGGGCAGTCTATTCCGCTTTACAATACCTCGGAAATGAACCGCCGGGGACCTCACGCTGGAAAAGAGTGGAACGGATTACGACCCTCCGGCGTCTATTTGGTGAAATATGCCAATTCTGATAGAATAGTATGTGAAAGACCTGTGGCAGAGCGCTTGCTCGCCGCCTGGTACGTCAAGGGTCATGAAGGCTCGGGTGTGGCGCTGGA
>JBLMXX010000045.1:0-4544 GCA_050257995.1 Acidobacteriota bacterium
ACGCCGCTTCGACGGCGACGAGAAGCACGTTCACCGTGGGGACGACCGCCGTGCTGAACGCGCGGTTCAGAATCGCTAGCGGGTCGAGGATGAGGAGAGTGAGATTACCGGTCAATGCCGCAAAGAAGGCGGTCAAGAGCAGGATGTATTTGATCACTCGCCAGTTGGAATGCGGTTCCGACTTGCGCGGCGCCCGCGGCGAAACCCAGTCCAGAATCCCCCCGAGCGGGCAGAGCCAGCCGCACCACGCCCGTCCGAAGAGCAAGCCGAACACGAGCGCTGCCAACGCGAGCAGCATCGCCGGAATGACGACCCGCGCCGCGAGCATCGCCGTGAACGCGGCAAAGGGGTCCAGCCGGAAATATAGGTCCGGTGGGATAAGCATCTCGGACCCGCGAAAGGTCGCGAACGCGAGCAGGAAAAAGGCCGCCACGCTGAGTACCTGGACGACCTGGCGTGCGCGGCGCCATCGAAGAGCATTCAAAATAGGTCACACCTCTATCGGGTGGGAACATTGGGCTCTACGCGGTTACCTCTTTGATACGTAGGTTGTTCAAGTCGTACCGCCCCAGTCCCATCTCGCCCCCGATCTTTATATAGCCAATGTCTTCTGGTTGTTTCTGAAAGAACTCGCGCGTCGCAAAAGCGTCGGCGGCAACGGGATCGTGACTTGCGATAATCGTGTTGGCGCGCAGGACATAGTCCAGGCTTCCGCCGGTGGGCCCGTTCCGGGTGAGCACACGTACCGCATCGATGATGTGCAGGGTCGGCTTGATCACCGTGCTGAGGTCGGCGATGCGCTGGTCGAGCGCGACGTGGATCTCGTTGCGGTTTTCAATCACGCCCATCAAGCACTTCATGGCAAGCGTGACCCTCGCCGAGTTGTGATTTTTGGCAATGGGGACGTTGATGACCACGTCGGCTTTCAAAATGTCCTGGTAGACTTTCCAGGTCTTGATGTCTCGCGCATTCGGGAAATTGACCTGGACGTATTTAGCGGCGGTCATGATTTCCATCTGACCGCCTGCCTTTTCGACGGCGTCTCGGATCCCGCTCTTTTTATATCCCTCCACGGCAGAGCCGGAGAAACCTTGATCCATCACCCGCACCCGCCGGGCGCCCGCCTCGAGGCACATGCGGACCAATTCCGCCATTACTTCCGGGTTGGTCGTGGTCGCGTATTCGGGTCCGTAAGACGAATTGCATATATTGGGCTTGAGGATAACATCGTTTCCGGATTTGACGAATTTACTAATGCCGCCCAAACTCTCGATGGCTGCGCGCGTGATGGCGGCGATATTAGACCCGCGGGCGACGACGAGGTATGGCTCGCCCGCGTACGGTGGCACGGGTGTGGCAGTCATTGTCGCGGCGGGCGTCGCCGTCGAAACGGTTACGCGGGTCGATGCGGCGGAGGGGGAAACGATGGCAGCGGGAGTGGAGGTTGGGATCGGCGCAGTGGCCGTACTGCCGGGCGGGACTTGGCATGCGTCCAATGCGCCGGCCAGTGCAAATAATACCGAATATCGCAGAAATTCGCGGCGGGAAAGCACCCTCTTACCTCCGTTGCGAGTTTATTAAAGTATAACGGAGGATTGTCCAAAGAGGGTCAAAAACAGGTTACGATCTCATCCACGCCCAGGCGAGGAGAATGCCGAGGGCGGCGCCCACAAAGACCTGGATGGGTGTATGACCGATCAGTTCACGCAGACGCGTTTCGCTGATCGGATGCCCCTGAAATAACTCGTCTATAATCTGGTTGAGAATGCGCGCCTGGACGCCCGCGGCGCGACGGACGCCTGCAGCGTCGTACATCACGACGACTGCCAGTACGAGGGTAATGGCAAAGAGACTGGAGGACACGCCGTCGTGCATACCGACGGCAGTCGCCAGCGCACAAACGATCGCCGAGTGCGAGGACGGCATCCCGCCTGCACTGGTCAATAATCTCAGGTCGAGTTTGCGTCTCCAGAGGAGCTCAATAAGGACTTTGAGAACTTGCGCAGTGGCCCAGGCGAAAAAGGTGGCTTGCGCGACCCGGTTCGCTAATAATTCATTCAATAGAGGCTCCGGTTATACAGGCAGCGGGGACATAGATGGGCTCAAAAGACACGCTGGCCGCGAGTCTGCCGGCTAAGCCTCCTCCTCGAAGTCTTCAATCTCCTGCTCACCACTCGCCTGCGGGACAAGTTCTTTGATACGCAACTCGGCTTTCTCAAGCATCTCGGTGCATCGTTTAGATAGTTCCATGCCGCGCTGGAACAGCGCGAGCGATTCGTCCAGGGAGAGATCACCCGCTTCCAGTTTGGCGACGGTCGCTTCGAGCTCTGAAAACAATGTCTCAAAAGATGCGTCTTTCGGTTTGCTCATTCTGCATTTTCACCCGGTTATTTTATCGCTTTGCGCGCCGCGAGCCGCCCCAGCTTGACGGCCACGTTCACGCCCGGAAAGAGTGTGCCCGCTACGTCGGCGCCGATGTCAAATAGGGCGTCGTTTTCGAGGACGCTCACCACCTTTTTCTTCAATTCGCCGCTCTCCAACTTTACCTCTCCGGTAAGCCCGTCGAATTCCATGACCTGTTTCTTGTCTTTGACTTGCCAGCAATACTCGACGGCGAAGACGGGGCGATAATAAAGGGCGACCTGCGTGACGTCGATTTTCTCTTCGAGCACCCGGTCCGCTTGGAAGGTTTTCATCAAGAGCGAGACAAGCTTGCGCACGACGAACGAACCGCGCACTTCGGGCGCCACGACCAGCGTTCCATCGCGCTCCAGCGCGGCAACCTCGGCAACCGTGTTCTTGGGAAAGTTCGCGTACTTGTCGAACTTGCCCGGATTGCCGCGCTGCGTATCCAGAAATAACTCCTGGCGAAATTCTTCGACGCACCGCTCGACGCCGTCCAGCGTAAAACTGCGGTTCTTGTCTCCGGCAGCAGGATGTTCGCTCCCATACAGGGTGACCGACTGGACTTCGGGCTCGACCTGGACGTGAAAAGTGCGCCGGCGTTCGTACACATAGCGCGCAATGGCGGAAGCATACCAGAAAGGTTCGAGTCGCTTCTGGGTCGCACTGATTTCAATGTCCTCGGGCTTGGGATGCTGGATGAACTTTGCCATCTGACCGAAGGCGTCCACCCGCTTGGCGAGCGCCTTTTCCCGGAGCTGTTCCGGCGTAAAGACCGATTGCAGTTCCATGATCTCTTCGGCACCGATGTTGATTTCCATGTTTTCCAATTCATCCAGGGATTTGGAGAGAGCAGTCCTTCTCTTACTGCCGCGTCACACCGCGTACGAGCCAGATCATGCCGATCAAAATCAACAAGAGCGGGAACAGGGGGAGGTCCACCTGCAGTCTCAAGAGCTCCCGGAGTACATCGGCGGCGCCGAGCAGGAGGGCAAGGATGCCAATCGTGATCGTGAAACCGCTGGTGGGAATCTGGCTAAGATACCGTGCCAGGTTCAGACCCAGTAGGATAATGCCAATTCCCAACGTGCCCATTCCGGAGGGTAAGCCGGGAATGAGACTAGTCAGACCGAGCAGGATGAAAAACGCGCCCCAGGCAACCGTTTCATAGCGTTTGTTCATTGTCCGTGTGTCTTGCATGCGTAATCCTCCTTAGACCCGGCGTTCTCGGCGAAAGACGAGCGAGCCAAACACAAAGATCACGCCCAATCCGATCAATACGATAGAGCCAAGCACGCGGGCAGCCACCGCCGACGCAAAGAGCGACAAAAAGATGGCCAGAAAAAAGAGGCCAATCCCGCCGAGGATAGTCCCTACGAGCCACAACGCGCGCTGGCGCGGTCCCCAATAGTACATCGCGAGAAATGCCGCGCCGAGTGCCACGAGCAATAAGGTCGAGAGATACCAGGCTTCCTGAAAACCGACCTGGCTACTGTACAATAGGATGACACCCAGGGCAAACGAGAGCGAGCCGGGGATAAAAAGCGAGGTGAGCCAGGGAAGATCATGTCGCCAGATGATCCCGGGCGCCGCGAATAAAAGACCGCTCAGGACCAGTGCGATGCCTGCCATGTCCAGCAGGGTGAGGCGGATCACTCCGTTGATCGCCAGAAAAAAGAGCACGCCGGCGGCGATGATGATCAGTCCGACACTCATTTGTACGCTGCGCATCGCTCCTCCGAGACAAAGAACTGGTCGCGGAAAGGGTTCCGCGACCAGCACGTGTTACGATGGATTCGTGGGAGTGGTCGGCTTGTTTTGCTGCTGTTGAATCGCGTTGTAGACCAGTCCGCCGACACCGCCCAGGAGAGCGGCAACAATAATCCCAATGAGGACGCCGATAAACCCAAGGACGATGGACAGGACGAGCGTCGTGATCGAGTCGCGCGCGGTGGAGGTAGCGAATCCGACTACGACGGCAATCGCTACATCCACGATCCACTTGACCAGATGCGCGATTACACCGGCAACGCCACCTGCCACGGCGCCGTCGATGGCGCCTTGCTGAGGCGTGGTCAATGCGCCTTCAGGTTTTCCCCACATTGAGGCGAGCACGCCTGCCCCGACGTACACGATCCAGG
>JBLMXX010000046.1:0-15144 GCA_050257995.1 Acidobacteriota bacterium
CCAATTATCCGACACATAGTCACCCTTTCAATCGTTATTGCTTTTGTAGTAACGATTTCAATCGTTGTCCCATCAATAAATTCCCGTTCTTTGACAATACTAACTGCGAGAGTATAATTTACTGATATGGCTGATGAAAAATATAACGACCTTCCGCCGAAGGTCGATCCGAATACCTTGGATTTGGATCCCGATCGATCCGAACGCGCCCGTATCCCTACCGGCAAGCCGCCCAAGCAAGCCCCCGATGTTCGCAAGCACAATTTCAAAGAAGTGTTTCTCGGCTACGACGAAAAACAAGCCGTGGTCGAAGCCACCCGGTGCATCCATTGCCCCTCACCCGAGCCGTGCATCCTGGGCTGCCCCGTCCACAACGACATCCCGCGCGCGATGCTCTTTATCGAACGCGGCGATCCCATCGCGGCCGCGAATGTCTTTCGCCAGAGCTCCAATCTTCCCGAGGTTTGCGGGCGCATCTGCCCGCAAGAAGTCTTGTGCGAAGGCGCCTGCACCGTCGCCGGGTACGACAAGCCCGTTTCCATCGGGAAACTGGAAGCGTACTGCACCGATTATGAACGCAACACTACCGGCTTTCCCTCGCGCGCGGTCGAGCCCCCGACCGGTCGCCGCGTAGCGGTGGTCGGTTTCGGTCCCGCGGGGATTGCCGTCGCGGAAGAACTGCGCGTCATGGGACACGACGTGGTCGTGTTCGACGCGTGGCCCAAGCCGGGCGGACTGCTCGTCTATGGCATCCCCGACTTTAAGCTCGCCAAAGAGATCATCGAAAAAAAGGTCGCGTACCTTGAATCCCTCGGCGTCGCGTTCGTCGGGGATACGCTCGTGGGTCAGGATGTGACGGTCGATGCCCTGTTCCAGGAATTCGACGCGGTCTTTCTCGGCACCGGCGCACCCGTGGGGAACAAGGCGAAACTGCCCGGCGAGGACCTCAAGGGCATCTACCAGGCAACCGAGTTCCTCGTGCGCGGCAATTTGCCGCTGCAAGACCTGCCGAAGAACATGCGCGCCCTGCCCGAGATCGGAAGGCACATGGCCGTGATCGGCGGCGGCGATACCTCCATGGACTGTGCGCGCACCTCCAAGCGCCTGCAAACCCAGCACGGTCTGCCCGCCGGCGTGGTGACCGATTACTACCGGCGGACGGAGAGCGAAATGCCGGGGCGCGGCGAAGAGCGCATGCACGCGCGGCAGGAAGGCATCCAATTCGAGTTTCTCGTCTCGCCCGTCCGCTTTATTGGGGACGAGAGCGGACACGTGCGCCAGGTCGAATTCGAGCGGATGCGCCTCGGCGCCCCGGATGCCTCCGGGCGTCCGCGCCCAGAGCCGATCCCCGGTTCGAACCAGGTGGTCGACGCGGACGTGGTGGTGCTCGCGCTCGGCTACAAGCCCGATGCGCTCATCGCCCGCTCCACTCCGGGACTCGACACGACCCGCGGGGGCACGTTTGCCGTCCAGAACGAAGATGACCCGATGACGAGCCGCGCAGGAGTCTTTGCCGCCGGGGACGACGTGCGCGGCGCCGACTTGGTCGTGACCGCGATTGCCGCCGGTCGCAAAGCCGCGTATGCGATGAACGCCTGGCTCAAGACCGAGACCGCCCGTGCGGTCCCGGCCGCGCTGCCCACGCCGAAGCACGTCGCCGCGGACAGGTGAATCGCGCAGCCGACTTCAGCCGTTATAAATCGCTGGTGACTTTTGAACCAACGTGGGTTCGCCATTCCGGTTCAATGCCGTACCCTTTTTACGACGGCACTGTTCGCACTGTGCCTGTCCGTGGGATGCCGCGCGGCGACCACCTACCCCACGCCGGCACCCCTTCCCCGGGATGCTTTGCAGACTCCTGTCGCAATCACTTTCTGGCACACCCAGATCGGTCCGGCGCGGGCACAACTCAACCAGTTCGCCGGCGATTTTACGAAAATCTACCCCTCGATCAAAGTCCGCGGCGACGCCAAGAGTAACGACGGCGACCTGCTGCGGCAGGGCATTGCGGCGCTCGCGTTGGATCAGATGCCTGATCTGATCATTGCCAGCCCGCGGACGATTGCCGAGTTTGCGCGGCGGAATGCGCTCGTCAACCTCGACCCGTTTCTGGAGGATGCCGCCCTGGGATGGAAGGGCGAGGACCGCAGTGACCTGTTTCCCGGCGCGCTCGACACGGGACGTTTTGCCGAGTTCGATAACCGCCTCCTCGCGTTCCCGTTCGACGAGCACGCGGTAGTTCTCTATTACAATGCCGATTTGCTGCGCGCCGCCCAATTGAACGCGCCGCGCACCTGGGACGAATTTAGTGCAGCGGCGCGCAGTACGACGAGGGACGCGGCCAGGGGCTGGGTGATGGTTGCCGATCCCTTTGTTTTCTACGCGTTCGTGTTCAGCCGGGGCGGCAGTGTCTTGAACGATAATCAGAGCGAGGCCCAATTCAATGGCGAAGCCGGTCTGAAATCGCTCCAGATGATTGCCGCGTTGACCAATGGCGGCTCGGCTTATCTGGCCAGCACTCCGGAAAATGCGCGCCTGGATTTTGCGGAGGGTAAGGCCGCTTTCCTGTTCGAGTCCTCGCAGGACCTGGATGCGGTCGCGGCCGCCGTTGGCAAAGCCGGGTCCAAATTCCAATGGGGGATCTCGAACATTCCGCAGGACAGGCTTGACCCGGCGTTCACCGCGCTGGACAGTTCGAGTCTCGCGATCTTCAATACATCCCCGGAGCGCGAGCGCGACGCGTGGCTCTTTATGCGCTGGCTCGGGATGCCAGAACAAAGCGCGCGCTGGTCGAGCGCGAGTCTGGGCCTGCCGGTGCGCCTGTCCGCCCGTGCGCTGCTGGCCGCCAATTCCCCCGCCAACTCGCCGCTCGCATCCATCGACAACCTGATCGATCCGCTGCCGACCGGGCGCGGGGTGCCCACCGTCAAAGATGCGGCCAGTATCGATCAAGCCATTGTCGACATGTGGACTGCCGTCGCCACCAATACCGATGCAGCCGCTGCCCTGAGCCGCGCCGTGACGCGCGTCAGCCGGGTGCTGGGGCAAAAATAGTGCGCTGTCGTTTAAATCTGATCAAAGGATACTCAATGAACCCACGTATGCAAACCGCCAAGCGCGCCGCCCGCGCAGCAGGTCAAACGCTCCACCGGAAATTCGACGAGACGCGCGAGGTCCACTCTAAAGGCAAACGCGACATTGTCACCGATGCCGATTATGCCGCAGATCACGCCGTGCGCGAGATCCTGTTCGCCCGATTCCCAGAGGACCGCGTGCTTTCAGAAGAGAGCGTTGCCGCCGCCCAGGACGCTCTGTGGAAGGAGGTCCGCGCGGATGAGACCCTCGGCCTGTGGATTCTCGATCCGCTCGACGGCACGACCAACTATGCGCACCACCAGTCCATCTTTTGCGTTTCGATTGCGCTCTACCAGTTCAGGGCGGTCCAGATTGGCGTGATCTACGATCCGATCCACGACGAACTCTTTGCCGCCGAGCGCGGGCGGGGCGCCACCCTGAACGGGCGTCCGATCGCCGTCAGCGCCACGGAGAAATTCGGCGACGCCGTCATCGGGATGGAGTGGGCGCGCCGCCAGTCCATCCGCCTTCGCACGGCCAAGGTCCTGTCGCGAATGGTCGCCCGCGCGATGACGGCGCGCTCGACCGGCAGCGCGGCCCTGTCCCTGTGCAGCGTTGCAGCGGGGCGGCTCGACGCCTACTTTCATCTCTCCCTGTCGCCCTGGGACGTCGCGGCGGGCGGGTTGATCGTAGAAGAAGCCGGAGGTCGCGTCACCACACCGACCGGAGCGCCGTGGGCCGTCGATTCCCGCGCGTATGTCGCCAGCAACGGCACTCTCCATCCGGCCACTCTGAGGTTCTTCCGGAACATCTAGACGGGTATCCCCGTGTCTCCAAATCTTCACCGCGAACGTATCTCTAAAACTCTGCGCGGCGGGCGGGCCGACCGCATACCGTGTGGAGAATTTTTCATTGCGGATGGGTTTGTGCGCGATTTCTTTTCGTTAAAAGAGACCGGCGCAATTGAATTCTCCCATCGCCGCGCGCTCGTCGAGGCGCTCGATCTGGATATTGCATCCGTTCCGTTGAGCGCGGGTTGGGGCGCGCTCGAACAACCGGCGGAGGATCGGGCACTGGATCTCCTCATGCGGTGGAGTGAGACGGGGGACCGCTTTGTCTGTGCGCTCATAGACGGACCCTTTAGCGCCGCGGCCAAGGCGCGCGGATTCAATATGCTGATGCACTATATCCGCGGAGCGCCGCACCTCGCGCGCGAGTTGTTCCGCCGCGGCGCGGTGGAGACCCGTGTCATCGCGCAAGCGGTGAGAGATGCCGGGGGGGACGGTGTCATCCTTGGCGAAGACATTGCCTATGGGCGGTCCACCTATATTGCGCCGCAGGACCTGCGCGACCTGTATTTCCCCGAGCTCGGCAACGCCGTTCAAGACATCCGTGCGCTCGGTCTTGCCGTCTTTTTCCATTCGGACGGAAACCTGAACGACATCTTGGGCGACCTGGCGGCGAGTGGGCTGGACGGTCTTCAGGGTCTCGAGCCCGAAGCGGGGATGGCGATGGCGACCACGCGCGAAAAGGTCGGTCCTACACTCTGCCTGTGGGGAAATCTGGGTTATGAGTTTCTGAGCAAGCCGCGCACGGACGAGGAGATTCGCCACGCGCTGGAGGACATCTTTGCGGCAGCAGGAGCGCCGGGGCGTTTTATTCTTGGCTCGTGCGCAGGACTGGTCGAAGGAATGAATGTCGAAACGGTACGCCAGATACACCGCACTTTTGGGACCTTGCGCTCTTCCGGGTGACCCTATCCCAATTTCCTTCCTTTCTCATTGACAATTGGTGGGTTTTGGGGATAATTATAGCGGAGGCAAATGTGGATGACCAGGTCACCTTAAAGGCTTTTGTCGACGAGGTCCGTTCGCATATCCACAGCGGGCGGCATGACGACGCGCTTGCAATCTGCCAGCACATCCTGCGCTATTATCCCAAACACCTCGATAGTTATCGCCTGATGGCCGAAGCAAGCCTCGCCAAGGGAGAGAACGAAAACGCGCTCGAGTTGTTCCGCCGCGTTCTCGGCGCGGACCCGGAGAATGTCGTCGCTTATACCGGGCTGGCTCTCATTTACCAGGAGCAGAGTCTGGGAAGTGAAGCACTCTGGCATATGGAGCGCGCTTACGAACTGGCGCCGACGAACCTCGATATCCGTGAGCGGCTTTTGCGACTGCATGCGGATGTGGACCGCAAACCCAGGGTACGCCTGAAACTTACGCCGGGCGCCCTCGCACGCCTATATGTTCAAGAAGGTCTCTATTATCAAGCCGCTCAGGAATTCCGCAGCATCGCGACCGCCTCGCCCAAACGGTTTGATGCGCGCGTCGCTTTGGTGGAAACACTCTGGCACGCCGGTCGCGTGCGAGAGGCCGCCGAAACGGCACAGGCACTGCTCCATACTCTGCCGTACTGCCTGAAAGCCAACCTCCTCCTCGGGACCATTTGGTCGGAAAGCGGGCTCAGGGAGAGCGAGACCTATCTTGAAAATGCGCGCGCCGTGGATCCCACGAACCAGGTGGCTCACGATTTGCTGGGCAAGCGCTCACCGCTTCACGTCGTGGACGTTGCGATCCCGCGCTATGTGCCGGGTGAAGAGCCTCCGCCAATGCCTGCCCCGGCTGAAGAGCCATCCGCCGAACCGTCACTGGCGACAGATTGGTATGGTACTGAACTCCCGGCTTCGGACTCTCCTCCCTTTGATTTCCAAGGTGAGCCGGGTGAAGAATCTGGCATCGCCGCACCGGCACCTACTCTTGAAGGCGCGCTCTTTACCCCTTCTGAAATCGAATCGTCCGTCGGGGTTGAATCTAGTCAATCCGAATCCGCGGGGGAGGAAATTGTTCAACCTCCACCGTCGGCAGAACTGCCCACGGCGGAAATCGAACCATCCGTTGGGGCTGAGTCTATTCAATCGCAATCCCGACCCCCAACCGGGCTTGAGTCCGATCTCCCGCCGTGGCTTGAGGCAGATTTGACCGCGCCTGCTCTGCCACCTGCGAGCCAGCCTGCTACCGAGCAAGCGGAAACCGGCGATTCCGGACTGCCTGCCTGGTTGGCCGAACTTCAAAGGACGTCGTCTGAAGAAGCGGGCATTCAATCCCCTGAACTGCCGGGCGAAAAGCAGGCGGACTTGCACGGTCTGCCCGCGTGGATCTCGGACACTTCGCCGATTGAAGAGCCGCCCGCCTCTTCCGGAGCGGTATCCGAGCCAATCGTCGAGCAAAAGCCGGAGTGGATTGAAGAGATTACTTCTGGGGAAGAGAAAGGGGCGCCAGCCGGCCAGTTGGAGCGGCCGGCGGACACTTCTGGATTGCCGGCATGGCTCACCGGAGCGGCGGCGGAACCTCCGACGATCGGAGCAACGGTTGAACCGCAAAAAACAGACCTGGAGGAATTGCAGGCCGCTCTCGACTTGGAAATGGGCAAGCCGGTGGAACCGTCCGCCGCGCCGCCGGCTGGCGAGACCACGGAAGACCTTCCCGATTGGCTCAAGCCAGGGCAGGCCCATCCAGCGCTGCCCGAGACGCCCGGCGGCGCGGAACTAGTAATCGCCGACGCACTCCGGGCAGAAGAGACGCATGAAACCCTGCCGGAAAAGGGCGCTGCCGAATTCCCTGCCACTCCCGAGAGACAAGTCGAACCTATCTCGGAGAGTGTGCCCGAACCGCCCGGCCCCGCCGAGCCGTCGGAGATCCAGGCTGCCCCGCCTCAAGTGATAGGCGAAGTGGCAGCGACGGAAGCCGAGCAGGCCCTGGTCGCGCCGCCACCACCGGTCCATGAAGAGGTTCCGCCCGCGGCGCAAGAGATCGCCCGGGTGACCGAACCCGGTTTAGAGTTTGGCGAAGCGCAAGCGGCAGAACAGATCGAACCGGTGGAAGGACAGGTCAAGCCGCCCCAAGTCCAGGCAGAGGCAGAGCACGCGCGGCGCGCCGCGCCCGAGATCGTCGAACCGGTTGCCGCTGCGGCACCCATTCCCGCGCCAAGCCTGCTGCGTCCTCCCGCGGAACTGCCCGGTCCTGAGCACTTGCCCGAGCGGGCTCAACCTGTCCGCAAAAGACGCGCGCAGAAAGGAAGCGAGTATCTCGAGCAGGCGCGCGCGTATCGCGACGCTAACCGGCTGGGCGATGCTCTCGCGGAATACGATAAGGCGGTCCAGCATGCGCCGCGTCTGATTAACCAGGTCATCCCGGACCTCGAAGAAATTATCCTCCGGCCCGATGCACCGCTGGAGGTTCATCGGATTCTAGGGGATGCTTACACCCGCGCGGACCGCCTGGCAGAGGCGCTCGAACGCTACCGGTTCGTGCTCGACCGGGTCTCGTGAGCAGTGTCCGGAGACAACATATTTGAGGGTCATTTTATTTCGTTGGGAGGTCTCTTTTGCAACAGACGCTCGTCATCGTCAAACCGGACGGCGTTCAGCGCGCGCTGGTCGGCAAGATTCTCTCACGCTTTGAGGAACGTGGTTTGAAGATCGTCGCGTTAAGGTTGGTCCAGGTTGACCGCGCTTTGGCAGAAAAGCATTACGCCGTGCACCAGGGCAAGTTTTTCTATGAGGGTCTGGTGAGTTACATCACCTCCAGCCCCGTCGTCGCCATGGTCCTCGAGGGACACGAGGCGATTGGAGTGGTGCGCGCAATGGTTGGCGCCACGCGCCCGTGGGAAGCCGCGGCGGGCACGATCCGCGGGGATTACGCGATGATGGGATTGCGGAATCTCATTCACGCGTCCGATTCACCCGACAACGCCGCCGGTGAGGTGGCTCTCTGGTTCACGCCGGATGAGGTCCACCCCTACCCGAGGGAAATCGACCGCTGGGTGAACGAGTAGCCGGTTTAACGCCGTCAGTTAGTTTGCTCTACGGATTGAAAAACGCCGGGTAGCATTTCTCTACTCGGCGTTCGTTATTCTGCAGGATGGCTATTGCATTCGCACGACGACCGGCGCTTTTGCCCACAATTTCTCCAGGTCGTAATAGTCGCGCATCTCGGGGCTGAGGAGGTGTGCGATGACGCTTCCGTAATCGAGCAGCACCCAGCCCGACCCGGGTGTCCCCTCGACCCCCAGCGGACGCACGGATTGCGTCTTGAGTTGTTTCTGAATTTCATCTGAAATCGCTTTCAACTGCCTCTCGCTCTCGGCGGTCCCGATCACGAAATAATCGGCGATAAATGAAACGGGGCGTGTGTCGAGCATGAGCACATCTTCGCCTTTTTTATCGGAGATGATGTCGACAATAATACGCGCGAGGTCGCTAGGTTCCAGAGTCCTGCCTCCCCATAGGTATTTAACTAAATAGTATCGCGGATTCGCGGACGTGTCAAGCGTCACCCGCCCAAGCCCGCATCGGGGCCCGGCGTCGACTTGCCAATTTCAAGAGACTATAGTACTCTTTTCCGCGAACCAGGGACGCATTCCAGGAGAGAGTCTATGCCATATGCAAATGCCGGCGAAGAACAAATCTATTACGTCCAGCAAGGCGAACAGGGCTTGCCCGTGCTTTTCATCCACGGCGCCGGGGGCAGTCACCTCATCTGGTGGAATCAGGTGCGCGCCCTGGCGCCCACCGCCCGGGCGGTGGCGCTCGATTTGCCGGGGCACGGGAAATCCTCTCCCAGCGGGAGAGACGCGGTCCTCGCTTATTCCGACGCCGTTTTGCGCTTTCTGGACGCGCGGGGATTTGATCGGGCTGTCGTCGCCGGGCATTCCATGGGCGGCGCCATCACTCAAATGCTGGCATTGACTCACCCGGACCGCGTCGCCGGACTGGCTCTTATCGGAACCGGCGCGCGCCTGCGCGTCCTCCCCGCGATCCTCGACGGCATCCTTTCCCCGGTCGATTTCGACAACACCGTGCGATTGATTGTAGAAAACGCGTACGCGCCCGGTCTCGATCCGGACCTGCGACGGCGCGCCGAAGAGGAGCTGCGGGCGTGCGCGCCTGCGGTCATGCACGGCGATTATGTCGCCTGCAATGGCTTTGACGTGATCGCCCGTGTGGGGGAGATACATGCCCCTGCGCTTGTCCTATGTGGTCGCGAAGACAAAATGACGCCGGTCAAGTACTCTGAATTCCTGGCGTCCCGGCTGCCTGACGCCCGCCTGGTCATGGTAGAGGGTGCCGGTCATTTCGTTATGTTGGAACAGCCCGGTGCGGTCAACCGCGCGCTGGTAGATTGGCTGGCGACTCTATCCCCCTAGTGGAGCGACCCCATTTTTCTCATCAAATTCTAATCAAAAAAGATTGACAGACTATTTCGCGTGTGATATAATTAGCGTCGCTAAATATTCAGAAACCAACGATTTGCTTGGGCAGTGACGTGGCGGTCACGTTCAGTCCTGCCCAAGTTTATTTTTTTCTCAGGTTGTCCATGAAAACAACACAAACGCCGGACGAGTACGAAATCATTGAACAGGCGCTGCACCGACTGATGTGGATGGAGCAAAAGAGATTCTCTCAACTTCTTCTTGAGCATACACTCACCCTGCCCCAGTTCCTCGTCCTCATCTCCATCAAGCGCCGGGGCGCCGGCTGCCCGATCGGCGCCCTCGCCCACGCCACCTTCCAGTCTCATCCGACGATGACGGGCATCGTGGACCGCCTGCAAGAGAAACGGTTGGTCGTGCGCGAGCGCGACAATTCAAAGGACCGTCGTCAGGTCGTCGTCAATCTGACCGAGAACGGAAGGAGATTGCTCCAACGCGCCACCAGCGCGCGGCGGGAACGGATGATTCGCGCTCTCTCCAGATTCACCGCGGGCGACCGGCATGAGTTGGTCCGTCTCCTGACGACTTATCTCGAAACGTTCGAAAAGGAATCGGAATGAACATCGGCAAGCGTACATTCGTCCTCGTGGCCGGCACACTCCTGGTCGGGCTGGTCCTTCTGGTCGCGTTCTTTGGGTCGCGTTTCATGGTCCAGGATACATCGGCGAGCAACTCTGAAATTGTATCCGTCCGCCGCGGCACCCTGATCGCCACCGTCAGCGCGACCGGCGCGGTGAGCCCGCTGCGTTTGGCAGAACTGGCGTTCAGCGCGAACGGTCCACTCACCCGGTTGGATGTGAAACAGGGCGACCGGGTGAAAGCCGGGCAGATACTGGCGACCCTGGACACCCGCACGCTCGATTACCAGTTGGCGCAGGCAGAAGCGAACCTGGCTGCGGCGCAAGCGAAAGCGGACCAGTTGAAGAATCCCTCCCCGGCCGACCTGGTCGCCGCTCAAGCGTCCGTCGCATCGGCGGAAGCAGCGCTGGCGCAGTTAAAGACTCCGGCGCAGAATGACCTCATCATCGCCAAGTCCGATGTCGACAAAGCCAAAGCGGCGTTGGACAGGGCGCAAGCCGAATATGACCGCATCGGCGGAGCTAGCAATCCGATGATCGGCATGCTGCCGCAGTCGCTCTCGCTTCAGCAGGCATCCCTCGACTATCAAAAAGCCATCGCCGCCTATAACTCCAAGGTCAGTCCCAACGACAGCCAGCTAAAGCAGGGCCTGTCCAATGCGGAGCAGGCGCGTGCCACACTCGCCCGGCTGACCAATCCCAACTCGAACGACGTCAAAGCGGCTCTGGCGAATGTCGATCAGGCGCGTGCGGCGCGCGACCTCGCCCGGGCTCAGCTCGACAACGCGATCCTTCGCGCTCCCTTCGACGGAGTGGTCACGCATGTGGATTTTGATCTGGGCTCTTTCGCTCCCGCGGGGCGTACCATTCTGGGCGTCGCCGACACGGCGCAACTGCGCGTCAAGCTCAACATCGACGAGACAGACATTGCGCGCGTGAGCATCGGGCAGAGCGTGAACGTCGACCTGGACGCTTATCCGGACTCGACCCTCAACGCGCAAGTGACGGACGTGGCGGCCTCGGCGACCACGACCCAGGGTGTGGTCAATTACGTCGTGACCATCACGCTCGATCCGGGCAGCGTGCCCGTCAAAATCGGCATGACGGCCAATGCGAACATTGTCGTGGCGAAAAAAGACAATGCTCTGCTTGTCCCCAACCGCGCCATCCGCGCGTCGAATTCAAAGCGTTTTGTAACGGTCCAGAAACATGACACCCAGGCGCAGGAAGTCGAGGTCAAACTGGGGCTCGCCAACGAGCAGGAAACGGAAATCGTGAGCGGAGTCAATGAAGGCGATCAGATCCTCATCGCCTCCACTCAACAGAACAACCTCGGCGGTCCTTTCGGCGCCAAAAAGTAGCCACCTCCTATGAACCTTTTTGAAAGCATGCGGGTCTCGCTGAGCAGTCTGGGCGCGAACAAACTGCGTTCCACCTTGACGATGCTTGGCATCATTATTGGAGTCGGCGCCGTCATCGCGCTGCTCTCTATCGGGCAGGGGGCCGGTGCCGCCATCACGCAGCAGGTCCAGGGCATTGGCTCGAACCTGATCTTTGTATTCCCCGGCCAGGCGTCGAATGCAGGTGTCCGCGCGGGCGCCGGGACCGCCGCCACGCTCACGCTGGTCGACGCGAACGCCCTCGTCGATCCCTCCTGCTGTCCGGACATTGCCGCCATCGCGCCGATCTACAACCGCAGCGCGCAGGTGACCGCGGGCGGAAATAACACAAACACGGTCGTGAACGGCACCACGCCCAGCTTTGAGACCGTGCGCAACTTTCACGTCGCCCGCGGGCGCTTTCTGGATTCGCGCGATCTGGATACGGTGGCGCGAGTGGCGGTGCTCGGGACCGATACGGCGAAAACCCTCTTTGGGACCCAGGACCCGGTCGGGCAGACGATCAAGATCAACCGGGTGCCTTTCAAGGTGATCGGAGTCATGGAGGAAAAGGGCGGCACCTCCGCGTTCGGCGGCAGCCAGGATGATGTCATCTTTGTCCCGATTACATCCGCCCAGCGGCGCTTGTTCGGCTCGTCGGCGCAGACGGCATCCGGCGCGTGGCGCGTGACGATGGTCACGGTCTCCGCCGTCAGCGAAAAGCAAATGAATGCCGCCATGGCGGAGATTACCCAGGTCTTGCGCCAGCGGCACAAGATCATCTACCAGCAGGATGATTTCACCGTCATCAGTCAGAAGGATATTCTCGGCGTGCTCAACCAGATCACGGATATCCTCACGATCTTCCTCGCCTCGATTGCGGCGATTTCGCTCCTGGTCGGCGGCATCGGGATCATGAACATCATGCTCGTGTCCGTCACCGAGCGGACGCGCGAGATCGGGCTCCGCAAAGCCATTGGCGCCCGGCGAAAAGATATCCTGCTGCAATTCCTGATCGAAGCCGTGACGCTGAGCGTCAGCGGCGGCATCCTCGGGATTTTATTTGGGGGCGGCATTGGAACGCTCGTGAATGCCACCGGCATGATTCAGACGGTCGTCGCTCCCTCCTCCGTCATGCTGGCGGTCGGATTCTCCATTGCCGTCGGGTTGTTTTTCGGACTTTATCCCGCCGCGCGGGCCGCGTCTTTGCATCCCATCGACGCGTTGCGCTACGAATGATCGGGACGAATACGCTCTGCTGCCAAACACTATGATGATTCACACCCTGTTCACCGGCGTCGCCAATACGCACATTGTCGAGACGCCAAACGGTCTGGCGATTATCGATGCCGGTATGCCTCACCAGGCCGCCGCCATTCTCAAGCGAATCCGCGCTCTGGGTCACTCACCGCAAGACGTGCGGGTGATCCTGTTGACGCATGGGCATATCGATCACGCGGGCAGCGCGCGCGTGCTGAAACGCCTGACCGGGGCCCCGGTT
The DNA here is from genome assembly GCA_050257995.1 of Acidobacteriota bacterium. Taxonomy (GTDB): domain Bacteria; phylum Chloroflexota; class Anaerolineae; order UBA4142; family UBA4142; genus JBLMXX01. The sequence goes on from JBLMXX010000046.1 coordinate 12,807, forward strand.
GCGTTACACCCCGACGACCTGTCTCTGGTCGCGACGCCGGACTTGAAAATTCCGCCGGGTCGCACTCCCACCATCGACGCCTTTGGGCGGCTGATTGCAAAATTCGGCTGGGTGGTCCCGCTGGAAACCTTTGAGCCGGATATCCGTCTCGCCGACGGACAATCCCTGCTGGAATATGGCTTGGAGGGGCGGGTCATTCACACGCCGGGGCATACGTGCGGGTCCGTGAGTTTTCAGTTCGCGGACGGGACGGTATTTGTCGGCGATGCCATTCTCAACCTGATCCGGGTTTCGTTCCCGCTCGTATGGGAAGACGGAACGGCAGCGGGTGAAAGCGCCTGCAAGATCCGCTCCCTCAACCCGCGCCAGATATACTCGGGTCATGGTCGCTCTTTCAATTTGGAGCAGCTCGATAGGTTTATACAAGGGAACTGTCATCCATAGGAGGAGTGCGAGTGAATCTCGTCGGGCAAGTTGTGGTCATTACGGGCAGTTCGCGCGGATTCGGCAAAGCGATGGCAGGGGAATTCCAGCGCGCCGGAGCGTACGTCGTCCTATCGTCCCGCGACATTGACTCTGTCAGGGTGACGGTGAATACTCTGCCTCGCCCGGCGGATGCGCTCGGGCTGTCGTGCGATGTCCGCGACCCAGCAGAAGTGCGTGCGATGGCAAAAGCGGCGGTCGAAAAATTCGGCAAGATCGATATCTGGATCAACAACGCGGGAATCTCCCCCGGCTGGGGGAAACTGGCGGATATCGAGAACGACCGCTGGCGCGCCGCGTTCGATACGAACCTGGTCGGCACGTACAACGGATGCCGGGTGGCGCTCGAAATGATGCTTCCCGTTGGGCGCGGTCAAGTGATCAATATTCTCGGCGCCGGCGCGGACCGGCCCGCGCCGAACCAATCCGCCTACGGCACCGCGAAAGCCGCTGTGGCGATGATGACGCAGACGCTGGCAATAGAATATGCGGGCAGCGGCATCACCTTCAACGCCGTGATGCCGGGATTGATCTGGACCGAGATGCTCACGCGCGCGGAAGGTGTCCGGGGAGAAATGCGATCACGTCTGGATTGGGCGATGCGAGTCTTTGGAAATCCCCCGGAGGTGCCGGCGCGTTTCGTGCGGGAGATCGCCGAGCGCGGGGGCGCGAACGGGAAAACCTTTAAAATGCTGACGCCACGCAGATACGTGCCGCGCCTGCTCCGCGAAATGCTTGGCGCGGGCAAGCGCAACCCGCGCCCATGGGAGACGGGGTAACGGAGAACACTCTCATTCCTGGGGAGAAAGAATATGGATAGTATCATAGACGTTCGGGATCTGAAAAAGACCTACAAGGACGGGACGGAAGCCGTCAAGGGCATCACGTTCTATGTCGAACGCGGCGAGTTCTTTGGCTTTCTCGGCCCCAACGGGGCAGGCAAAAGCACCACCATCAAAATGATCACCACGCTGTTGCCCCTGACGAGCGGCTCGATCCACGTATTGGGTTACGATGTCACGACCAACCCCAACGACGTTCGCGTGAGGATCGGCTATGCCGCCCAGGAAGTCGGCATTGACGACGAGCTCACGGGACGCGAGAACCTGATGCTCCAGGGGCGGCTTTATCATATCGACGACAAGATCCTCAAACAGCGCGTCGGCGAGCTTTTGGAAATCACGGACCTTGCCGGCGATGCGGACCGCCCGGCGGGGAGTTACTCGGGCGGGATGCGCAAGCGGCTCGACCTTGCGACGGGTCTGGTCCACCACCCACAAATTCTCTTCCTGGACGAGCCGACGACCGGGCTGGACCCGCAGACCCGTGCCAACCTGTGGGTTTATCTCGAGCGATTGAACAAGCAGGAAAAATTGACGATCTTTTTGACGACGCATTATATGGAAGAAGCCGACCGGCTTTGCCCGCGCCTCGCGATCATCGATCACGGCAAAATCGTCGCCACAGGATCGCCGGACGAATTGAAACATCAGATCGGCGGCGAGGTGATCACGCTTTCCTTCAAGCAAAACGGAGAGCCGCAGCAAACGCTGTGTGCGCGCGCCACCGATCTTCTCAACGGCGTCGAATTCGTCAGCGGCGCAGATTGCTTTGACGAGGGCGTCAACGTCTACGCCAAAGACGGTCCCTCCGCCGTGCCCGAAGTGATCCGCCTGCTCCAGGGGCAGGGCCTGCAAATTGAAAAATTGTCGCTCACGCGCCCGTCGCTCGACGACGTGTTCCTCAAGGTCACGGGGCGCAAGATCCGCGACGACGCCCCCGTGCAGAATTGGCGCGGGCGCAGCGGGATGTTCCCCGGAATGCGCGGCGGCATGATGGGCGGTGGGCGCCGCCG
>JBLMXX010000047.1:0-8295 GCA_050257995.1 Acidobacteriota bacterium
GGGGGAAAGAGAGAATATTTTATCGGACGCCAAAACGGACTGGTGGCTTCCGTCAACGCGGGAAGGATCATTTTTACTTTCATTAGGCGGTTGCTCCGATCTTCCCCCGTAGGCGACGCGACCTTAATTGGATGATCACGTCGAGCAAGGGGAGAGCCATGCACCCCAATGCAAAGGCGAAAAATGACCAATCGAAAGCACGGGGCAGTACCTCCCGAATCGCGGCGTGCCCGCCGGGAATTGCCCCGATGGCATCCGCCATAAAGACGTAGAGCGCCAGCGATGCTCCAGCCATGCTGATGACCCACATCAATCGCCCCGCCCACAATGGGTGTTCCGGAGTGTCAAACTGGCTTACCAGCATTCCGTAAATAGCCATTAGCAGCGCGATCAATACGGGCGCAACGACCGGCCCCCACCAGGGCAATGGCAGCAGGAAAAGGATATCCCAATCGAACGGAGAACGCGGCCAACCGGTCATGGGAATGAGAAAGACATAGTACAGGATGTCCCACACTCCGAAAGCCATCATCGCATAGCCCAGGCGGCTCCGCCACGTCCGACCCGCCAGCCAACCGACGGAACAAAGCATGACGAGGGTAGCCGCCTCTCTTATGGCTTCGATCTCACCCAGACCAACCGAAACCGGCAGGGGATTCGACTGATAGGGCTCAATCCGTCCGATGAGCGTCCGCAAGTACACTACCGCCGCCGATTCGACCCACGCCATCGCCGCTGCGAACACGATCACGACGAGCGCCCGAACTCTTTCACTCACACTGCACCTCTTGAGAATAGAATTTCAGAGAACGTGACAGCCGCGAGAGCCACCCCACAAATCCCGAACCAACCTATTCCTATCAACACCTCTTGTTGCGCCACTCTATTCTCGACCTCCTTGAGCGACCGACCTGCCAGCACAAATCCGGGCCGAGCGCCGCCATACCGCGTTACGATAACGGCACTCCGCACGCCGGGTTCCGGCTGCCAGGTGATTCGGTCCTCACCGTTCTGCCGCACGTATTCAAGGACTCCTGAGGGCAAAGTGGGCATTTTGTCGTGCAGTAATCCTGAAGAGGCAATCGCCCTGCCAGAGTCGTCAAATACAACCACATAGGGCGAAAGACTTGAAGCGATATCGACCTGTGCTCGGGGTAAGAGCGCATCGACGGTCTGTCCATCCGTCAGCGCCTTCGCCATATCCTCCGCCATCGCGATTTGCGGATCATTCGCACTCATCCTCAACACCTGCTGCACCGCAACATACACCATACCGGAAAATAGAGTGATCACGACAATCAATGGGATAACGTTCCGCAAGATTTTCATCGTCACCCGCATCATTTGTCCATCCTTTCAATATTCTTTTCGACTCGCCCATACCTCTTTGCGATTATAGAGGCTTGTGCGCTCGCGCGCTATGTTTTGCGTTGTACTTGTTTTGCACTCGTGTGCTTGACAACCGGGATGAGGCGGATACACTGGAAGGCGAGTCATGCGAAACGGGAGTCTAGACATGCTCGGGTTGCTGTTGGTAGAGGACAATGAAAAACTGCGGGCGGCAATGATCGTGGGGCTGGAAGCGAGTGGAGCGGTGGCGCTCCGGCATGCTTGCGCCAGCGGAGAGGCGGCGTTGGATTTCTGCCTGAGTGGTGAGACAATCGACGTTATCTTGATGGACGTCCAGCTTGCCGGCGCGATGAATGGCATCGCCGCCGCCATCGCCATCCGTCGCGAATTCCCGCGGCTGCCCGTGGTATTCTATTCTATCCAGGACGACGATGCTTATTATCGCGATTTTCGCCGCTCCGGTATCCTGAGCCATTACGCGTATGTTCGCAAGTCCAATTACCTCCTGCCCTCAATGATCGTGCCGCTTTTACGGAACGCCGTTGCGGGACAGAGTTTCATCGACCCCGAGATCGAGTCGCGGGTCCAGGAGGTCTCCCACAAGGATGCACACTCGCCGATGAACTTGCTGGAACCGGCGGAACAGGGCGTGGCGCGCCTCCTCGCGCAGGGTCTGACGAACGAACAAATCGCCGCGCGCATGGGATTCCGGGATAAACGTACAGTCAGCCGCATCAATGGACAGATTTATGCCGTGTGGGGGTTGGCGGACAGCGCGACGGATGAAAAGGTCGCGCGCACGCGGGCGGCGCTCGTCATGCGGGCAGGACGGCTGATCCTATGGGACCACGCAGGTGGGGCGCACGTGATGAACGAGCGCGGGGAATGGATCGCCTGGGAGGAAGAGGTATGAGCGGTCTCTTTTGGCTGGACGCGGCGGCGCTGGCGATATCCCTGAATAACATGATTCTCCTGACCTGGCTCGGATTGACCGTCCTGCTGAACGCAGAACGCCGGACCCGCGGCATCTGGCTCGTCGGCGGGTTGCTCCTGCTCGCCAGTCTTTTCTTTGCCGGGCATTCGGTCATCCTTTATCTTGGGTTGAACGTGCTGGACGCCGGCCTGGATTTTTGGTGGCATTTGCTTTGGGTTCCGGTTGTCGTGTTGCCTTTCGGGTGGTATCTCGTCACTCTATGGTACGCGGGCTATTGGGAGAACACCGGACCGGGCCGTTCGCGTCACACTCCCTGGTTTCTCCTGGCGACCCTGGCAACTACGAGCATCGCCCTCTATCTGGCGATTGCCAATCCCCTGCCCTCGTTGGCAAAGAGCGGCAGTTTGGATTTGAACACGCCTCAAATCAACGGGATTCCCATCCTGCTCATCGTTTACGCGGCTGACGTGTTCCTCTGCCTCGCCCTGGCCGTTGACGCATTGCGCCGCCCCGGTCCCACCGCGCGCGTGATGGGAGATCTGGCGCGCCGCCGTGCCCGACCCTGGCTGATCGCCACATCGGTCGTGCTGTTCGGCGTTGGAGGCGTCGTCATCGTCGCGATGTCATGGTTGCTTTTGACGGCTCCGCGCGGACTGCCTCCCGACCGAGCCACGCTGGTCACGCTCAGTTGGCTCGATCTCGTCGTCGCCGCTCTGATTGCGCTTGCGACGATCTGCGTGGGACAGGCGGTCGCACGTTACGAGGTGTTTACGGGCAAGGCATTGCCGCGGCGTGGTTTCATCCGGCTGTGGCTCAACGCCGTTATTCTTGCCGCCGGCTATGGGACCCTCGTCGGGTCCGGACTGGTCCTCCACATCCAACTGGTCTATACGGTCCTGCTCACAACGATATTGATGACAGCATTTTATGCTCTGGTCAACTGGCGCTCTTTTGCCGAGCGCGAACGGTACATTCAGCATCTGCGACCCTTTGTCACCAGCCAACACCTCTACGATCATCTCCTGGACGGCAGCATTTCCCCCCCGGAAATTGATGCAGTCACTCCATTCACCGGCCTCGTTCGCGACGTGTTGGGAGCACGTTCGGCCAACCTGACCACGGTCGGCCCATTTGCTCCTCTGGTCCCGGTGCTTGCTTATCCGGATGGAACAAGCCGCCCGGTCCACCGCCAAATGGACCTGACCCAATTTAATTCCCCACAGACGATGTGCGTCGCCCTTGACTCACCCGACGGTGAAGGTGCGCTATGGGCAGTACCACTTTGGAGCGAGCGAGGGCTGATCGGCGTTCTCCGTCTGGGCGAGAAGAGCGACGGAGGACTGTATACGCAGGAAGAGATAGAGATTGCACGCGCCAGCGGTGAGCGACTGATCGACACCTATGCCAGTGCAGAACTGGCGCGGCGTCTGATGGCTTTGCAGCGCCAGCGCCGGGCGGAGACGCAGTTGCTCGACCGGCAGGCGCGGCGCATGTTGCATGATGATGTGTTGCCACAGTTGCACGCCGCTATGCTGATGCTGGACCATTCGCCGGTCCATTCAGAAACCATAGACCTGCTGGTCCGGGTGCACCGCCAGCTGGCGGATTTGCTCCATGACATGCCCGGCAGCGCCCCTTCAGAGACCGGTCGCCTGGGTCTCTTGGGCGCGCTCAAAGAGGCGGTGGAACATGAGTGGGGGAAAGATTTTGACCGGGTCGTTTGGCGGGTGGAACCGGATGTCGAACAGCCTTTACGGGTACTGCCGCCGTTGACATCCGAGACACTCTATTTTGCGACGGGAGAAGCAATCAGGAATGCCGCGCGCCACGGTAGAGGTGACAACGAGCAACAGCCGCTGAACCTGCAAATCCGGTTAGGGTGGAAGGATGGGGTCATCATCGTTATCGAAGACGACGGGGTTGGTCTGGAAACGGAGAAACGCTCTGGGCACGGGAGCGGTCAAGGTCTGGCACTGCACAGCGCCATGCTGGCGGTGGTCGGGGGGACATTGGCAGTAGAGCCCAACGGCAGTCGGGGCACACGCGTTACTTTGATGTTGCCCGCCGAAGTTTGCAGCCCTTCAGAACTTTTGTGACAAGGTTAGCAGGCTGCTTCCAGGCATAATTTAAAGACCACTCGATGTCTACGAACCGACTAGATCCGGTGTCGGCCAGCGCAGAAAAACGAGTGCCAAGAGGATAAGCAGGTCGGCGGCAGCCGCATTGAACGGCGTGCCCTGGATGTAGAGCGCCGAGATGGCGAGCGAGACCAGTGCAGCCGCCAGCGCAGCGGTGCGCCACCAGCCCTGCTGCTGCAATATGGCGATACCCGCGGTGATGAACACAACCATCACGACCAGCCACACGACGACAGAGACCCATTTCATAGGACCCGATACCAGTTCCGGGGACAGCCAGGAACGGACGAACATCCAGTACCCTCCGCTGTGTCCGATTCCGTGCATGATGAGAAAACCGGCAATCACATACCGCCATAGATCATTCGACACTTCCCCTCCTTGTTGAGATGGTGATTCCGCTAATCACGACACCATTCGACCGGCTTGTCCTGCAAGCCCTCCACGAAATCTGTGACGAACGAGATGACCTCGCCCAATTTCTCCGGACTGATCCATTCGAGTGTGTCGAGGGGCCGGTGCATAATGTTCGTTACGCCGATAGAACTGAAAGCGAGGCTGGGGACTCCACGCGTGAAAAAAGCCGTATGGTCGCTCTCATACCAGGGCTCCACCTGCACCATGCCCGCATACTGGCGTCGAATGATAGCCACTTGCTCCTGCAATGCCGGCGAACCGGCGAACACCGCAACGCTATTGGTGCCGAGGGTCTGGCCTACTCCGTCGACATTGATCAAAACCAGGACCTGTGCCAGTTCGTGTTCCTTTCGTCGCAGATATTCCGCGACACCGACGCTGCCGTTCTCGTGACCATTGAGCGCCACGAACTCTAAAGATAGCGGCGATTCCTGCTTTGTCAGTGTTTCTGCCAATGTGAGCAATACGGCGACGCCCGACCCGTTGTCGAGCGCACCGGGAGCATCCGTCATCGTATCCAGATGAGCACATACGACGATTTTTTCCTGCCGCTTGTTCTTCTGGATGCCCGAGACATTGCAGAAACGCGACGCCGTGGCGCGGCTCTCGATCTTGAGCTCAAGGTTGTGACCCTTGTGTTGCCTCAGCCGCAAGCCTACTTCGGCTGGAACGGTCGCAGATGGGATGCAAAATTCCCAGTCGCTGATCAACCGCTGGAGCGAGCCGACCTGGGGCTGGATCGTAATCACGGCAACGGGGCGCTTTTCTTCCAGGATCCCGTAAACCCTCCGGTCCCGCTCTGGAAAATAATATCCGCTTCGAGCCGAGTAACCGTACTCGCCGGTCAGGTCTCCGTAGAACAAGGCTACCCGTCCTGCCAGTTCTGCCTGCTCTAATTCTACAATGGTTCCGACCGGCGATAGTGGTGCGACGACGTGGCACGCCGGGGAAAAGACGTTCGCCGCCGCCACATATCTTTGCCCGCCGAACTCCAGGCGCGTGCCCAGGTCTTCCCACGTCGGACAGGGAAATTCTTGCCGATCCACTTCCAGCCCGCTTGCTTTGAACACGCCTTGAATATACTCTGCCGCCGCTTGATTCGTTTTCGAGCCAAGAGGGCGCGGGCCGATCTTGACCGCCAAATCCTCCACATGTTTGATCGCTACGACCTGTCCATTACACATCCCAGCTCCAATCCATATCCATCTGTCCGCCATCCGAGCCGCTATCATAAAGAACAGGGAAAAACCAAGAATAAATTACCAAGAGTGCAACCGGTCTATTGTTTCGCCGCCAAGGTAACCTTGGCGGTCATGTTCCAGCGCAGTCGCTCATCCTGTTTATCCAAGGTGATGACGAGCGTATAGACAATATCGCCCTGGCGGTTCTCGCCATAACCCTTGATCTGCTTGACCTTGCCAGGCAGTTCCATGTTCGGAATCGCGTCGAACGAGACCGTAACCGCATCGCCCTCGCGCACGCTGACAATGTTGAGTTCCGTCAGGTCGGTGGTTTCGACCTGAAAATTGGATGGATCTGCCAATCGCAGCACTGGAGCGCCGGCAGCGACAAACTCACCCGATTTCAAATCCAGGGTCGTCACCGTGCCGGCAAAAGGCGCCGTCAGCTTGCCGTTCTTGATCTGCTCGGCTACCAGGTCGCGGCCCGCCTGCGCGGCATTGACATTCGCCTGAGCGGCGGCAAGATCGTCGGCGGTCGGTTGGAGTTTCGCCAATAGATTCTTGGACGTCGCGATCGTGGCGAGCGCCTGCTGAATCTGGGCGTTCGACGGTTTCATTCTGGTATCGTATGCCGTGAGCGCCCTTTGATAATCCAGCCACGCCGACTGCACCTGGGCACGCTGCGGCAGCATGCCGGAGTAAGGATTAGAGTCTCCTCCGACGGCATCATACGCGGCAGTTGCCTGGCTGACCAGGACTTGAGCCTTGTCCACATTCGTCTTGAGTTCGACGATGTCACCCGGCGCCGGTTTCACCAGGTTGTCGTACGCGGCCTGAGCCGAGGCGACATTCTGTTGAGCCGCCGCGAGGTCTTCGGGCGTCGGTCCGCGTTTCAACTGGTTCAACCTTGCCTGTGCAGAAGCCAGATTCGCTTCCGACTGCGCCAACTGCAGTTCGAGCTGGCGGGTATCGAGTTGGGCAAGCATTTTGCCCGCTTCGACCTTGTCTCCCAGCACCACCGCTACCTGGGTAATGATGCCGCCGGTCTGAAAACTCAGCGCGGCGCTGCGGGCGGGGACGACCTTGCCCTCGGCGATGATTTTTGCGGATGCCTTGACAGCGCTGGCTGTCACCGCAGGCGCAGGAGTTGCCGGGGCGCTGCCACCGCATCCACCAACGGCGAATGCAATGGCGGCGAACGTGGCGACGAGGATGATTCCGATGATGATTTTTCTCATGGTGTGCCTCCACAGAGATGCTTCGATCCCCAACATAGCAGGACTTGGCCTGCGCGTCATCACGGGAATATATGAATTCCGATTACAACAAATTGACCGCGCCCTGTAGGGCCCGGACCCACATTTGTCGTAGCAGCGACTACCACACTTGTAGTAGATGAGCCGCCCAGAGGCAATAAAAAGAGCCGCCGCGCATTCTTTTGCACGACGGCTCCCAGGATTTGCCTCTACCCCTGCTCACACTCCGGTCACCGGATTCCGGAGCATCCCGATCCCTTCAACCTCGCTCTCCAACACGTCGCCGGGCTTTAGGTATTCCGGCGGCTTGCGAGCGAAACCCACCCCTGCCGGGGTGCCGGTCGCAATAATATCACCCGGCTCCAGGGTCAGGGTTCGTGAGAGTTCCTCCAGGATCGTGGCAATACTGTACAACATCGAGCGCGTGTTCCCCTCTTGCTTCACCTGACCGTTGACCCGACACCGCAGCGCCAGGTTTTGCGGGTCGGCGATCTCATCCGCGGTGACGATCCAGGGTCCCATCGGGCAGTAACCATCGATAGATTTCCCAATAAAGAATTGACTCGTCTGATGCTGCACATCACGGGCGCTGACATCATTCAAGACAGAATACCCGAAAACGTATGCCAGCGCCTCTTGCCGGGTTATTTTGCGGGCACGTCTGCCGACGATGACAGCCAGTTCCACTTCCCAGTCCACCTCTACCGAAACGTCCGCATCGATAAGAATGCTGTCGAAAGGACCACTCACGGATGTCGGCGCCTTTGTGAAAAAGATGGGCGGGGTGACCTGTTCGCCGCGAGCAGCAGCAGATTCCTGGGCGTGTTCTGCATAATTGCGACCGATGGCGAATATATTCTTGCGCGGCCTCGGGATGGGGGCGAGCAGCCGGACCTGTGCCAGGGGCAGCCGGGCGCTCCCGGCCTCGACGATCCGGCGCGCGTCGATCAACGCGTGGGGGCTATGCTCGACCAGCGTTAGCATATCCGGTGCCAATGCGTCAAGCGGCACAATGAAAT
>JBLMXX010000048.1:0-3120 GCA_050257995.1 Acidobacteriota bacterium
ACCTTGTTTCATAATGAGCAAAAAGTAATTCGTATTCTATTCGTAGCGGATTTTCGGATTGACGAACGCGTACAACAGATCGGCGAGCAGATTGATCGCTACAAAGTTAAAGGCAATGAAAAGGATTGTGCCCTGAGCCACCGCATAATCACGTTGGCTGATCGCGTTCAGGAGCAACCGACCAATCCCGGGCAGCGCGAACACTTCTTCGATAATGATGGCTCCCCCGAACAGATAGCCGGTCTCCAATCCGACAATTGTGATCACCGGGATGAGGGCATTCTTAAGGCAGTGTCCAATAATCACCGTGTCCTCACGCAGCCCTTTGCCGCGGGCCGTGCGCGCATAGTCCTGCCGTAGTTCTTCGAGGAGAGAGGAACGGGTGGTGCGCATGACGGACGCGCTGAAAGCAAACCCAAGCGTGATCGCCGGGAAGAGCAACTGCTTCAAGTTGGTAAGAGGGTCTCGGAGCAGGTCCGTATAGTCGCCCGAGTTAGGAAGAATTCCAAAAACGGTCGACAAGAGGAGTATGATCAGCGTGCCCAGCCAAAAATTGGGCAGTGCCAGGCCCACGAGAGCGAACAACCGCCCGGCCAGGTCGATCACCGAGTCGCGCCGGACTGCCGCCACGATGCCGATCGGGATGCCGAGGGCCAGCGCGATCACCATCGCGAAAAGCGCGAGTTCGAAGGTCAGGGGAAACCGGGCTAGTATTTCCGGCAACACGGGCTGACCACTACGGACCGACAAGCCGAAATCGCCGCGCAGGGCGGCTGCCAGCCAGCGAAGGTATTGCTCATACAGCGGATGGTCGAGCCCGTAATACTCTCGCAAAGCGGCCGCTTGCGTCTCGGTCAATTTGTATTGCGTTCCGATCATCGCGCTGATCGTGTCCCCCGGAATGAGATGCATGACGAGGAACACGATGATCGAGATGCCGACCAACGTCGGGATAAAGGCGACGAGTCGTTGAGCGAGAAAGCGTTGCATGGGTCAATGGACCGACGATCACATAGAATGGGTAGCAGTCGGCGGATTCTCTCCACCGCCCGCTACCCACTTGGAACTCTTATTTATCGAGCCATGCGTCGCGCATATAGATCATCGAGCCATTCGGCAGGGGCGTAAAGCCCTTGACGAAGGGTTGCATGACGCGATATTCGTAGCCGACATAGAGCCAGACCCAGGGCGCCGCTTCGGTGAGTTTTTGCTGAATCTGGTCATAGATCGGTTTGCGCTTGTCCGGATCGGAGGTCGCCCGTCCCTGTTCCAGCAGTTTGTCAATGTCGGGGCTGTTGTAGGCGGCAACCTTGTTCAAGTTGCCGGTGCTGTGCCAGTAACGGAAGAACATGACGTCCGGATCGGGATTTCCGCCGTTCAGTGCGATGGCGGCATCAAAATCCGCTTTGAGCCAGCGGTCGACATAGACACCCAACTCCAGTGTCTCGATTTCGGTCTCAATTCCGACCTTTTTCAGTTGAGCCTGGACGTTTTGTGCTTCGGAGATAGCAGTGGGCGGTTCATCCGCCGCCGCAATGATCTTGAACTTGACGCCGGTCGACTTGCCGGCATCGGACAACAGTTGCTTGGCTTTGTTCGCGTCCTGCTTGTAGCAGAACAGATTGTCGAACTTGGCGCGATAGAAAGGCGGCGTGGCCGGGCTGGTCACTTCGCCTTCGCCGAGAGAGGCGGTGTCAAGAACTTCCTGGCGATCGATCGCGCAGGCAACGGCTTGGCGGACTCGCACATCCGTGAACATAGGGCGACTGGCATTGAGCTGAAGGACGTGGTAGGCGAGCGCCGGCGCGCGCGAGATCACCATATTGCTGCCGCCGGCTCCTGCCCGGATGGCGACCCGCGGATCGTTGATGATCGCAAAGTCGAGTGTTTTGGCGCGCAAGCCCGCGAGGATCGAGGACTCGTCCGGGATGGTGCGCCACTCGATGCCATCGATGCGCGGCTCGCCCGCGATCCAAAAGTCTTTAAAAGCCTTCATCGTGAACGTGCGGTCGGGGTCCCACTTGTCGATCATAAAAGGTCCGGTGCCCACATCCACTTTGCCCGGGTCGGCGCCGCCGCTCACCTGTTTCTTGTTGATGATCGCCGAGTTCAGGCTGGTCATCGCCGCCAGGATGGAAGCATTGGGGCTCTGAAGTGTAAACACAACGGTGTTGGCGTCGGGCGCGTCGATCTTTGAGATAGCGGCATAGTTCGAGCGTGCCGCGGCGGCGGTTTTTTCATCCAAGATGCGCTCGAAGGAGAACTTGACGTCGTCCGAGGACATCGGATCGCCGTTGTGGAACTTGACGTTCTTGCGGAGCGTCATTGTGAGGGTCTTGCCATCGTCGGACCATTTCCAGGTCTCGGCAAGGTTGGGCACGATCTTTAGATCCTTGTCGAATGCGAGGAGCGGGTCGTAAATCAGTTCCAACATGCGGAAGGATGAGAAGGCGGTCTGCTTGTGCGGGTCCAACCCTTTCGCATCTGCCGCGCGGGCACCAATCAGCGTTCCGCCTTTCTTGGGGGCGGCGGTCGGAGCCGGGGTCGCCGTCACGACGACAGGGACCGAAACCGTTTCCTTCACGGTCACCGTCTCTTTTACCTGCACGGTCTCTTTCACTTGGACCGTCTGCTGGACCGGCACCTGGACGGTCTCTTTTACGACGACCGGCGTGGCGGGGGGAGCAGCACAGGAGGCCACGACGAGCCATATAGCAAGCAGGACAAGGACGAGCAATGTAATTCGCTTCATGGATTTCCTCCTCTGTGAATCACTTGCGCGCTTTGGTGACCGGGCGAAGGTCAGCGATAGAGCCTAGATGTCGCCTTGCTCCCCTTTCACAAATCTTGGCTTATGCCTCATCCATCTTGCGCGTCCCGGCGCGGAACGCCGGTGGACGGTAACGTTACCGGTGCGCGAAGACGTAAAGAGGATGAATTCGCGTCAACAACTCACCATGGCAAAAGGGTGATCCGGAGCATCGGGATGGTAGGTTCGTAAAAATCTTTTCGATTGAATATGAAGCGAAAGGGGGGCGGGGTGTCTCGGGCGCACCATTGCGCCTCCTTCGAGTAAATGAGGTTCAAAACACTTGCAGCTTGATTCTATTCCGAGTTACT
>JBLMXX010000049.1:0-9456 GCA_050257995.1 Acidobacteriota bacterium
GGGAAATGCAGGTGCCCCAGGTCGTGGATTGTCACGATCGAATGACGTGGATGGATAGGAGGCAGAACATGAGCAGGGACGAGGAGCAGGTCCGGGCAATGTGCGAGCATCTCAAATGACAATCGGAAATGAGTCCACAACCGAGGAAATGCAAAAGTGCGGACCTCCACGCGACCGCGTTCGCGGGATAGGGCAAAAAAATCACGCGGCACGAGCTCACGCGTGTACAATCGGTAGGAATTTGTTTGGTCCAGGGCCAGCAGGGCGCGAATCAATTCGCGGGAGTATGTTTCAGTTCCCGTTGGAGTGTTACTGACAGCACGGCTAGCATCAATTCCGATCAACATGCAATAGACGTTTGAAAATGACCAATTGATTATGCGCTACCTGGGATTGCGAGTCAATTGGTCACCTGAAGTTGGTCACCGAGCACAGTACGAAGCTGTTCCACGCTGATAACGCCAACCCGGCGTACGATAGGAGGATTCCTAGTCACATCCACAACGGTTGAGGGGACATTGCCCCGTGTAGGTCCGCCGTCGAGGATGAGTGGGATACGCCCATTCAGTTGAGCCATTACTTCCAAGGCGCTTGATGGGTCCCGAGCACCCGATAAATTCCCGCTTGTCGCAGCCAATGGAGCGCGGACGGCTTCGATCAATGATTGCGTGATCGGATGATTCGGGACGCGCACGGCGACACTATCCCCGCCGGCGATTAGAATCCGAGGCACGCACGCGGCCGCCGGGACGACCAACGTAAGCCCACCGGGCCAGAACTTGTCAGCCAGCATGTGCACGGCGGCGGGCAGTTCTCGCGCGACCAGGTCCAAGTCTCTGGCGCCGGCCAGTAAATATGGGATTGCCTTGTCGAATGCGCGATTTTTCGCTCGGAATAACTGCTCAATTGCCAACTCACTCATGCCAGACACACCCACCGCGTAGACGGTATCCGTGGGAAATGAAACTACTTTGCCCGCGCGCAATAACCGCACCGCGTGGGCAAAGGCTTCCGTATCAGACGCCGGGAGGATTTTCGTCTTCATAGGTGTCCAATCATGAGCGATACGCCGTCATATCAACAGCAACCAGCAGGAAACCCATCAACGTCCGTAAAGCCAAAGTCAGCCTTCACCTTGGCCGCATCTTGAAATCGAATTTCGAGTACTCGATCCATGCCCTCCAGGTCCTGGTGGAGTACCGTCATGACCTTGGGGAATTGCTGCTGAGCAAGTTCGACGGCGGCAGTCCCTTGTTCTTCCGAGATCTCGAGGAAGGCAACACCGCCGGGCGCGGCGTGCCTCTTGAGCTGAGGCAGCAATCGCCGAATCAGCGCCAAGCCATCGTCGCCTCCTTCCAGCGCGATCCGGGGCTCGAATCTCTGGACCTCATACGAGAGATTCTTGTATCTCACTTTGGGGATATAGGGAAGATTGGCAACCAAGATATCAAAAGGCTCTGACAAGGGCTCAAGCAGGTCGCCTTGCAAAAAAGTGACGCGATCCCTCAAGTAGAGTCGCGCTGCATTCATCTGCGCCACCGCCAGCGCGTCTTTGGAGATATCCGTGGCGATAATGTGCGCGCTCGGCAAGTTATGTGCCAGCACCAACGCGATCGCGCCGGAGCCGGTCCCCACGTCGACGACGACCGGAATGGCATGCGGAACGCGCTGAATCCTTTGGAGTGCGAGCAGGGCAACCATTTCGGTTTCGTGGCGTGGGATCAACACACGGCGGTCCACGATAAAGTCAAGCCCGTAAAACTCCTGGTGGCCCAAGATATACGCCAGCGGTTCCTGTTGCGCGCGCCGCGCAACGCTCGCGGCATAGCGTGCCGCTGTGTCGGAGTCTATCTTTTCACTCAATCGCGCCAACACCGACGAGCGCGTGGTGCCCAGGGTGTGAGCCAATAAGAGCTCTGCTTGGAGCCGCGCCTCGCGGTAAGGCATTGTCGTTCCCAGCGCGCGTGTAGCTGAAACTAGTACTTCTTGAATATCTTCAGGCCTGAAAATGATCATTTCAAGTGATCTGCAACTTTGACAGCATCCGGACGAATAATCGCCAGCAGCAACCGTCTCAATGGAATTCGCTCTCTAACTCGCCCAACCGGCTCTGCCAGTATCGCCGCCGCGAATAACACCAACGTGATCCAGACCACATCCGCAAGGAAAAGGTGCAAAAGCTGCATCCACACCGGTGCCAGCAGGTAGATATTGATAACTCCTGCGATCCACTGGGTGAGCACCAGTAAGGTTAGCGCCGTCGCCAGCCAGCGTACACCTGGTCGGGGGGAGAGCGCCAACAAGGCGCGCGCGAGGAAAATCACATAGACCCCGACTCCAACGGCAAGGAAAGGATGAAAAACGCGCAGCCGGATCAGAAACTGCGCGGTCGGCGAGAAATCCTGCTGGAGACCTTGTGTTAGGGAACTCGACGGGAAGAGCGTATCGCCCAAAGCCGTGACCGCGCCGCTGATGCCGAGCACGAGCACGCCTAATAGACCCAGCCCGATAAACCAGAGCAAAAGTCCATGCCTGCTGAGCCGGAATGGTTTGCCTCCCGATGCCCACAGTGCCGTGAGGGTCAGAGCGGCGAGAAGAAGAAACGTATTCGTCAAGTGTATTGCCACCGAAAAAGCGCGTTCCATCGACGCATTCTGGGCAACCAGCTGGAATAAAACCAGCCCGGCGCCCACCAAGGCTTCGGAAATTGTAAAAAGCAAGGCGAGGATTGCGCCGATCCGCACGACGCTGCCCTTTGGGTACGAGCGAAATGCCCAGATGACCAGCCCCGCGACGAGCACCAAAGTCAGCCCGCTGCTCACGCGGTGGCTGAATTCGATTAACATCGCGGTACCAGGCGCCAAAGGAAAAATCTCTCCATTACAGAGAGGCCAATGCTGTCCACAACCGGCCCCGGAACCGGTGGCGCGGACATAAGCACCCCACACAACCACGGCGACGTTGTACGCCAGGAGACACCAGGCATATTTCGCAAAACGGTTGAAACGGGGTAATTTCTCACCTTGCTGCATAGATCGTTTCTGTCCCTTCAGAGTCGGGA
This sequence comes from Acidobacteriota bacterium, assembly GCA_050257995.1. GTDB lineage: Bacteria > Chloroflexota > Anaerolineae > UBA4142 > UBA4142 > JBLMXX01. Next base: position 3,062 of record JBLMXX010000049.1, read on the forward strand.
ATCAAGCAGGCCGATGCTTTTCGGAATGCCGTTTGAAAAGCATTTTAGCATAACAGGACCAACGCGACAAGCCGTCATGGAAGAGTACTTGAACACAATTGTCGCCATGATCATTCCATCACAGGGGCGGTATAGGGGATTGGAATGGCTACACGAGCAAGAGGTAATGCGACGGCCGATTATATGTGGAAGTTTGGTGCGTGATTGGGTGCACCTGGGAGTCCGAAGAAGCCAAACACCTGAGACACCTCTGCTAGACGTGCTGTCGATACACGGCGACCGTCTGTGCAATCGTCATGCCGGAGGTGAATAACAATCCGAGACCAAACAGGTTCGCGTAGGCTGCAATAGCCCAATTATGCACGTGTACAGCCAAAAGCGCCGTGCCAATGTTGAAGAAGGCAAGACCGATCTCGAAAAAAACGATGCGGTCCAGGCGCAATTGATAGCGCCGCCCAATCCAGGACTGTTTTGCCTGCGCGATACCGAACTTGGGTGTCCGCTCAAAGACACCACTTGGCTTGACGGCAATTTGCAGAGCTGCACGTAATGTGTTCAGCATCATCCCCGAACCCAGAACCGTAATGAACAGGATCGCCGGCAGCAGCCGCCACCAGCGGCGCCCAAGCTGTTGTTGCGCAATCGCGAAAAAGACCGTAGGCGCGAACGTGGTGACGTTGAAAACCAGCGCGATGCCAAAGAGGGAGACAAGACCCGGATATTGCTGGGATAGAATGAGGACAAACGGATACAATAATACGAGGGCTGCCAGAAGGAGGTGGACGCCATATCCGGTCAAGTGCAAGGTCGCTTCGACCTTCTGTGGGAACGAAATCGGCGCATGCCAGACCTGGGGGATCAGTTTCAAAGCGCACTCAAAACTGCCGCGCGCCCAGCGGTGTTGTTGACGCCGGTAAGCGCTAAAGCTAACGGGTAGCTCTGCAGGGCACTCTACCTCCGACAGATAGATAGCTTGCCAACCATGCAAAAATGCACGGTACGATAGGTCCAGATCTTCCGTCAGTGTGTCAGATGTCCAACCCCCCGCATCTAGGAGCGCGCTCCTTCGCCAGACCCCCGCTGTCCCATTGAAGTTGAACCAGTACCTGGATTGACTGCGGGCAAACTGCTCGACCATAAAATGCGCATCAATCGCTAGGGCTTGAAGGAGAGTGAAAAGCGAATAATCACGATTGACGTGCCCCCAGCGCGTCTGGATAAAGGCAACCTTCGGATTCTGAAAATGCGGGAGCGTCCGTTTCAAAAAGTCGGGCGGCGGGACGAAATCCGCGTCAAAGATCGCGAGGAATTCTCCGTGCGCACGCGTCAACCCATTCGCGAGCGCTCCGGCCTTGTAACCCACCCGGTTTGAGCGATGCAGGTGCACGATGCAAATGCCTCGCGCACGCCACCGTTCTACCGCGCGCCGGACCACCTGGATCGTTTCATCCGTCGAATCATCCAGTACCTGGATTTCCAGGCGGTCGGCGGGATAGTCCAGGTTCGCCACTGCGTTAATCAGGCGATCGGCGACATAAAGCTCATTGTAGATCGGCAGTTGTACCGTCACACACGGCAGGTGGCTCAAGGGCGCCACAACCGGTCGCCGATCACGATTGCGCCAAGCCAAGTAGGTGAGATAGAAGAAATTGACCCCATACACGAAAAGAGCACCGACTACGGCAAGGTACAGAACGGCTATCGGAATAAGTAAGAGGTTAAGCATGATGCTCTCCGGCAATGGACGTCGAATAGGTCGTGCCCCACAAGCCCCAAATCAGCCATTGCCAGAGTCGCCCCGGTGCAAGCAACCACGTGTAATAGTCGAAGAAACCGACCAGCATTACCGCGAATAGGACACTGGAGATGCCTATGAGCGATGGGGAAAAGACAAGGCGCTCGCGATTTGACCACAATGCAAGCCAGGGTGCAACGAGGACGACCATATAGAATAGCGCACCGAAAATGCCGGTCTCGGCGGCGACGTCGAGCAGGACAAAGTGCGCGGGCTGATAGTAGGCGTTGAACGCGCCAAAGTCGGGATAGCGGATCTGCTCGGCTTGCGGAAGCGCGCCGACCCCGATGCCGAGCCACGGGTGCTCACTGAAGATCTGGCTCGCCGCCTCGGTCAAGCTGTCACGTTCCGCGAGTGAGCGCGCTTCGGTTGCCACCTGATTGAACGCATCACTCTGGTTCAAACGAACACCGAGATAACTTGCGTTATGCCAAACGAAAGGAGAGAGCACAATCAGAGCCGCGACGGCGAGACCGACCCATCGGAGGAGGGCTTGCTGTCGGTGCGTCTTCCACAAGACCACGACGCCGAATAGAAAACCGCCGGTGAATGCAAACCAAGCGGAGCGAGAAAAAGTTAGCAATAGTCCAATCGCGCCGAGCGCAAAGATACTAGTCACCAGAGTGTGCCATTTCGTTTCCGCTCCGGCATACCAGGCCGCTATCAACAGCAACCCAAACGCCAGGCATCCACCCAGGATGTTGGGGTGGTCTGCCAGCCCATACGCGCGCAGAGACCGGACCCCTTCGGCCCAGACGATACTCACGCCGCTCCATGCCGGGTCAAGGTCGAGTTCTTGCCAGAACCATAGTCCAGCTGAATGCTGCTGCATGACCTGGACAACTCCGACCATCGCCTGCAGACCGAGTTGAATCGCCATTGGCAAAACCATTGAATTCAGAGTTAGATTCTCATTTACAGTGTACAGGTAGAGACCCGCGAGCAGGATCAATCGACCCGCCTGATAGACCGATATGGTCGGATCGACGGACGAGAGCACGCTGACGATAGCAAGGATTGTAATGCCCGCAATGGGGATAGCAAGGAACAGTGGTCCCGGCTTGACGCGCCGCGGCGCGAGCACGAGCCCGCCGATCCAGAATGCGAGCGTTGCAAGGAGAAAGATATCACTCGCGAAGAAAAGCAGGTCCGTATAGTCCCGGTAGATCGGGGCGAGTGGGCGTGCCAGCAAGGTCAGCCGCATTCGAAAAGGGATCAAAATGATGGTCGCGCTAAACGCGAGGCGCGACAACCTTGTCGCGACCCGAGAAAGATTCCTCGCGCGCCCGCGCGACAGGCTCACCGCCTTTCCTACTTGTGTCGCACCTGCTGATACAAGTCCATCCATTTGTGCCACGTTGCCTCCAGCGAATAATCCCGTTCGACAATTTCGCGTGCGCGGTGTCCCAATTCCTCACGCGCTTGCAGGGCAGATACCATGATGTTCGCCAAGTCAATTCCGTTTGATCCGCCCGAGACAAACGCCCCCCCTGCTCCTGCCAACTCCGGAGCCACCCCGACCGGCGTCCCCGCAACCGGCACTCCACAGGATGCTGCTTCCAACACCGCCATGCCCTGTGCCTCATGCTGCGATGCCTGCACGATCAAGTCTGCTGTTCGATATTTTCCAACTAGCGCGTCGTGCGCGACGGGTTTGGAGATTTCGAAATGATTGGTAATCCGTAGGCGCCGCGCCTTTTGACACAACTCTTGTTCGAGCCGACCACTCCCGACAATTTCCAGGCACAGGTCGCGTCGTGCCAATTGAGCCACTGCATCCAGTAGTCGGGGTTGGCCTTTGACCGGGATGAGCGATCCGACATTTAGGATTCTAATGGAGCGATGAGCCTTGACCTCTTGCCCGGGCGAGAACATACTAGAGTCCACGCCAAGCGGAAGCAAGCTCGTATCTGTACGCCAGCGTTCTGCGATTCCGCGCAAATACCGCGAGCCAACCGTTAGGCGGTCCGCCCCACGCACTGTCCATTGAACCATCGTCCGCTCGAAGAAGGTTAGCTGCCCACCGTAACCGATGGACCGCAAGCCAACGAGTTCCCCGCCCGCTACGCTCACGACAACGGGGACGCTCAATGCGCGTCCCGCAAAAAGCGCGATCAGGCTTGGTTTGTTTGCCCAAAACCCATGCAGGATGTCGAATGGCGCGCGGCGGTGCTCTTCTCGGACCGCCGATAGGGTGTCCGACCACAGCCTCGGCGCATACAACTTGCCGCGATTCCGCCCATTCATACTGTGAACCGTCGCTCCGTGAACGGTATAAACATCGCGGCGGAATGGGTATTCGAGAGCAAAAACATGGACCTCATAGTCCCTTGCAGCAAGTCGCACCAGGTTGAGCAAAGCAGGAATGCACCAATCGCGATCATCCGCGCTAAAACCCGGGAGCACAAACCCGATCTTCATGGTGCGGCCCTTACGGAGAAAAGGGTATAGTTATCGCGGGACCCAATAATCCGCATGTCAAAGTGGTCGCGCAGCGTCTGCAAGTTCACCTGCGGCGCCAGCCCAAGCCATTGGGCTTCGACGTTCTGCACGTCCAGTAAAACCATGACATGCTTTTCCTTTCGCGCGATCTGCTCCACTGCAGAGGGGGATTCCTCCGCCATCTCGACAACATGAAACGGGGTGAAATGTTGGAGGATTGCGGTCATTCCAAAGCTCATCACAGTGGCGTCGGGAGATACTTGGGTCCTTACCCAACTCACAATCGCACGATCCTGTAATTGATGCCCGATGAACCGGTCGGCATCATAAAGACCCCACCCCAACGCCGAAAGCAGACAAACGGCAATCCAAACTCTGATAATGTTCGACTGCGAGATGGTGGCTATTCGGAACAAGGAATGGAGCCCAGTTCCCATCATAACGGCGAGCGGTGAATAGAACGCAAGGGGAAAGCGCCAATTCTCCCAAGCGGTGCCCGCGAGCAAGCCCCACACCACCCCCACCCAGCCCACGAACAGAACCAGAGAGAACCTTTGTCGTCGTAATGACCACACACCAATCAGTATTAGCGGCGTGAACCAAACGGGAACATAGTCCGGATGGATCAGAGGCAGAGCATAATATAGTGCAACCGGCGACCCGTACTGGAAATGCCCGTCGGCATTCGTGATGTCACTGTGCCAAAAGTTCGTCAGATTCCAACCGACAGTCTGCAGGTCGCCGACGTGCGCAACCAGCCCATGATTGGCGTCATCGGCAATCAGCGCCATTTGAGGCGAAATGGCTAGTAGAAATGCGACGCCGGCGATGAGAAACACGAAAAGCTGGCGAAGAAAGGCCCGGGAATCGAGATGGCAAACCGCCTCTCTGGTCGCCCCTCTCTGATCTGCCCACTGCACCAAAAGCGCCAAGCCCCACACGGGAATGAGAAGCCCGAATACCCATCGCGTGATCATAGCCCAGCCGAGTGCGAACATCGCGAGTGCAAGCCATGCCAAGCTTCCAGTCCGGTGAAAGCGGAGCATTCCGAATGCAGATAGAGTAGCCCAAAAGAGCGCGGCGGCATCCGACATAACCACCACGCTCGAGATCAAAAGCTGCCCCGCGCTTGCTGCGAGTAATCCAGCGAAAAGGCTGGGGATCATGGCGTCCGGCTGATTGTGCAATAGCTCGCGAGTCACAAGCGCTACGAGCACGGCAATCAGAGAGCCGGACACGATATTGCTGATCTGTGCGGCAGATGCTAACGGCCATATGAAAGAGAAAAAGACTGCCTGGGATGGAAAGCCAATCGGCCAAAAAAAGGGCGGCGGAACCAATCTCTGCGACAACGCCATCTTGAAAGCGGCGGCGTAATCCAGATAGGCGAACGCATCCTGACCGTAAAGCCCGTCGAATCCTGTGTGTATCACCAGCACCATTCGCAGGAGGAGAGCGAAAAGGAGAACCCCCACCGGCACCATCCACACCCGCTGCAGCGGGAGCCAAGACTGTACCCCTCGGGCTACGCGACCCTTCACGACCGCCGCTCCAAGTCGAGAACAAAGAAATCCCCCGCGCTAGGAAAGATTCTTCCCAAGAACCGATCTACTCTAAACACCGGTGTTGCAATCCGCGGGAATCGTTTTAATAACGGTGGCGCGGCGATCACCGAGAGTGCGTACATATGATGCACGCGAAAGTATGGTGCAAATGCTTGGCGCCAGAGGGCAGACGGATTGTACAAGCGATGCTGTACACTCTCCTCGCCGATGCGCAGTATGCCGTTCCGGTTCCCACGATGTTGCAGCAAGTTAGCGGCGGCCTGCCACAAACAGAACTCGTTGAGCCCGTGGAGAATGACACGCCCGTGAGGGCAGAGTGAATGCGCCAAGGCAGCCGCGAGCCTTGGCAGGTCTTGGATCGTGTTCAACCCTGCGAATGTAGAAATTGCGCCGCAGTAATATCCTTCTGGTTCGTCCAGCCATTCGGCAGGGAGAACGCACGACTCGATGTGCAATCCACATTGAGAAGCATTCTTTTGGAGTTCCGCAATCATGCGGGACGAGACATCAATGACCGAAACCTGGATGCCTTGCGCTGCCAGAAAAAGGGCATCGAGTCCCGTCCCGGCGGTGAAATCCAATACGCGTTCCCC
>JBLMXX010000050.1:0-5362 GCA_050257995.1 Acidobacteriota bacterium
GGGAATCGACGAGGATATAGTCGTATTTCGGGAGCAGCGGCGCCAGCGCCCGTTCCAGCAATCGCTCGCGCGCTTCCACCGCGACCAGCTCCACTTCCGCGCCCGCCAGCGCGGCGGACGAGGGGACCAGGTCAAGGTGCAGGCGCTTGGTGAGCATCACGACATCGTCGAGGGGCACGTCGTCCACGAGCGCATCGTAGATCGACGACACCGGCGCGGACCTGTCCACGCCGAGTGAAGAGGTGGCGTTCGCCTGCGGGTCCATATCCACGATCAGGACGCGGCGCCCGCGCGCGGCGATAAACGCCGCCAGGTTGACCGCCGTCGTCGTCTTGCCGACCCCGCCCTTTTGATTCGCAAACGCGTAAATGATCGTCAACTGGTCAACTCGTCAGTGCGTCAATTCGTCAACTGGTGGACACTTGCACCGCGCTGCGTTTGGTGCAGTGCAGGTGTTGGTCAACTGGTCAATTCATCCAGACGGAAAACCCTGGCACCGCCCTGAGGGCGTTGCAGGGCAGGTGTATTCCGTCTCTACCCGTACAGGCGATTCAAACTTGCACCGCACTCAAGTGCGGGTGCGAATCGCCCCTCCCCCGCACTATCGTACGGGCGATTCATGAATCGCCCCTCCACCACTATTCGACAGTCTTTCCTCCACCTGCTCCCGCGTGGGGATGCCCGTGATGCCGGGCGCCTCGACGCAAAAGGAGGCCGTGGCGTTGGCAAACCGCGCCGCCGCCACCGGGTCCCCGGTCTCCTGGAGCCGGATGAAGAACGCCGCCGCGAACACATCGCCCGCGCCGGTGGGGTCCACCTCCGCCGCCGGGAATCCGGGCACCGCGTACGCGCGCCCGCCGGTGAAGACGACACAGCCGCGCCGCCCCTGCGTCATCACCGCGATCCGCGTCAGCCGCGCGTACTCGTCCATCAATCCGGCGTTGCCGTTCAAGTCCTCCTCGCTCAGGACCAGCACGTCCACGTGCGGCAGGATTTCAGGCGCCTCTTCCCACGGGCGCATCCGCACGCGCCCCGCTTCGTCCCACTGCCTCAGCCAGCCCTGCGGCGTCACGCCGACCAGCGCCCCGGGGAACAGCCGCGCAAATCGCGTGTCCAGTTCCCGGTTCAGGGGTCCCAGGTGCACGATCGGCGCGCCGCGCCATGCCGGCGGAATATCCTCCGGCTGCATCGCGTCCGCGACGGACAGCAGGAACTGCTGCCGGTGCCCGTCGCGATAGATATTGTGGAAAGTAGTCGTATGCGCGGACGGGACGCGGTGCACCGCGACATTATGCAGCGCCGGGGGCCACACAAAATCTGGGGCGAGGCGGGTGACGATGCCCGGCCTGCGCCCCAGATTGCGTGCAGTGATCGAACTGTAGGTGGCGGTCCCGCCGACGGTGTAACCCTCCGGCACGACGTCCTGGACCACGTGTCCGATGATCAGGTAATCGATGGGTGTTTCGTTTGCCAATGGTGTGATACCGCGGTGGTTGGGGCGAACCGGCGGCTCGCCCTTACTTGGGTAGGATCATGACGCGGCGGTGGTCTCCCTCGCCGATGCTCTGCGTCGTGACGCTCGGGTGATCGCGCAGCGCCATGTGGACGATGCGGCGCTCGTTCGGCGGCATCGCCTCCAGCGTGATCGGCTGGCGGTTGGATTGCACGCGCTCCGCCATCCGTTTCGCCAATTCGTTCAGCACCCGCTCGCGCCGCGTGCGATACCCCTCGACGTCCACGACCAGCCGGGCAGGCCTGCCGATCTTTTGCGCGACCAGCAGCCGCGTGAGATACTCGAGATCGCGCAGCGTCTCGCCGCGGCGACCGATCAGGATCCCGAGGTCGTCGCCGACGATGTTGAGCACGAACGCCCTGTCATCTTCCGCGGTCATATCTTTGAGGACCTGCACGTGTGCGCGCAGTCCCATCCCCTTCAACAGCGTCTCCAGCGCGTCCTGCCCGATGCCGCCCAGGTCCGACGTCAGCTCGACCGAATCGGGCTCCGGCGCCTCGTCCTCCTCCTCCTCCGGCGCTCCCAACGGGGTGAGGCGCACCACCGCCTCTTCGCCGCCCAGGCCCAACAGGCCGCGCGAGCCCTCGCGCAGGACCTGGATCTCTACGGCGTCCCGCGGCAGGCCCAAACGCGCCAGCCCTTTTTCAATCGCATCCTCCACCGATTTGCCGGTGGATTCAAGACTTGTTTCCGACATTCTTCTTCCCTTTTCCCGTGCCCGCCGTGGCAGGCGCCAGGGGCGTGCTCTTGAACAGGTTGCCCCAGCCGCCTTGCTGAATGTATTGCTGGGCAATGCCGACGATATTAAAGACGATCCAGTATAAAGAGAGACCGATCGGGAATGAAAGCGAAATGTAGCCGATAAAGAGCGGCATCATCATCTGCATCGACTGGTTCATCTGCGCCGACGATGGATCGGCCGAAGGGACCGTCATCATCTTTTGCTGGATCCACGTGCTCGCGAGCACGAGCGCGGGGATGATGAGCGTCAGCGGCGCGCCAAAGTCGGGATGCCCCGCCAGGTTCAGCCCCAGAAAGCCCGGGTTCACCGGCACCGCCATCGCCAGCGCGGGGCTAAGGGTGTACAGATGCTTGGACAGGTCCATCAACTGCTCCGGCTGCGCGCCCATCACCATCGTGATGGACTGGTACAAGCCGACCAGGATGGGCCACGGGATGAGCGCGGGCAGGCAGCCGCCCAGCGGATTCACCCCCCCCTCGCGATAGAGGCGCATCTGCTCCTGGGACAATTTCTCCTTGTCCTTGGCGTACTTTTTCTGCATGTCCTGCCACTCTTTGCTCTGCATGAGCGACTGCTGCTTCTTCATCGCCTTTTGCTGCTGCGCGTAGAACGGCAGCGTGATGAGGCGGATGAGCAGAGTGAACAGGATGATGGCGATGCCATAGTTGCCGATGAGAACGTAGATGAACAGGAGGAGGTTCACCATCGGGTCGAAGATAAACGTGTTCCAGATCGGCGCGATAAAATCAAACATGCTGTAAAAAACTCCTATTTCGCGGCGGGCGTCGGCGTCACCAATTTGCCGCTGCCGGTATCCAGCACCCACTTGGGCTTGCCGTCCGCCCCGTTCAGCGCGTACAACATCCGGTCGAACGAAGGCACGTACACCGTCCCCTCCGCGACCGCCGGCGACGCAATGATCCGGTTCGTCGTCGCGTACGCCCACTTTTCCTTGCCCGTCTCCACGTCCAACGCGTACACCTTGAAATCGTCTGAGCCGAAATAGCCGACGCCGTTGTCGATCACGATCGCCGAGCGGACCGAGCCGCCGGTCTTGAAGGGCGCGGGCCATTTCGGCTTGCCGGTCACCGCGTCCAGGGCATAGACCTTGCCCTCGAGCGAGCCAAAGTAGACCACGTTGCTTAAAACGGTTGGATTGGACCAGACCCAGCTGCCCGCGTCGAACGCGTCCGCCCACTTGAGCTGACCTGACTGCGCGTCCACCGCGAACACTTTGGAGAGTCCGGCAAAGTAGACGACGCCGTTCGCGACCGCGGGCTTTGTGACGACGATGCCGCCGCCGTCATATTCCCATTTCTTCGCGCCGGTCGCCGCGTCGAGCGCGTACAACTTGTGGTCCAGCGAGGGAACGTAGAGGATTCCGTCGGAGAGGGTCGCGTCGCCCCAGATCTCGCCGTTGGTCGTAAACTCCCAGACCTTGGCGCCCTTGGCGGCGTCGAGCGCATAGACCTTGTGGTCGTTCGCGCCAAAATACACCCGGCCGCCGCCGACGGTGGGGCTGGGCACGATGGCTTCGTTCGCGGTGAATTCCCAGACCGACTTGCCGGTCGCCGCATCCAGCGCGTACAACTTTTTGTCGAACGCCCCGATGTAGAGACTGGTATCGGAGAGCGCGGGCGTCGAATACAGCGCGCCCAGCGCTTTATCCGTGGGGAATTCCCACTTGACCGCGCCGTCCGCCGCGCCGACCGCGAACACCTTGCCCGTCACCGCTCCAAAATAGACCGTCTGGTTCGCCACCGTGGGACTCGACCAGCCGGTCGTGGGCGCTCCGCCGCAGCCCGCCAAGAGAAACGCGGCGGCGAGGATCATAAGCACCAACGCCAACCGCGCGCGTTTAGAGATCAACAAGATAATGCCTCCCAAAAGTTACAGGTTTCAGGCTGCAAGATGAAAAGGGTGTGGCTTGTAACCTGAAATCTGGAACCTAATGTGCCTACTCGTACGGGACGGGATCGTACCCGCCGGGGTTGAACGGTTGGCAGCGGACGATGCGCCGGATCGCCAGCCAGCCCCCTTTTAACAGTCCATAGTGCGCGATCGCCTCAAACCCATATTGCGAGCAGGAAGGGACGAACCGGCAGGAAGGCGGCAAAAAGGGCGAGATCAATCGCTGGTAGAACTTGATCAAACCGAGTGCGAGAAACTTCATAATGCGTAAAGCGTGAAACGTTTAACGTTTAACGTTTAACGTTTAACGTAGTGCGTAAAGGTAAAGTGTTAGAGTGCAGAGTTAGAGTTAGAGTCGTGCGTTTCGGTCAGGTGCGCGCGGGCCAGAAGCGTTTCCACCGCGGCGTCGACGGCTTGGAAATCCGCCCCGTCCGCCTCCCGCCGGGCGATCAGGATAATGTCCCACCCCGGCGCGATCCCCGCCAGGCGGTGCCGCACGGCTTCGCGCATCAGCCGCTTGGCCCGGTTGCGCTCGACCGCCTTGCCCACCTTTTTGCCGACGACGAACCCGAACCGGCTGGCGGGCGTCCCGTTTGCCAGAGCCCGGAGGATGATCAGCGGGTGCGACCAGGACTTGCCCTTTTCCCAGACCCGCTGAAAATCCGAGCCCTCACGCAAACTAAATGAGCGTTTCATCTCCCGTCCGGCGGCGCTCCGCCCGCCGCATCTATTTCTGCTTCAGGTTCGAGCGGGTGGGCGAAACGGAGAGGCGCTTGCGCCCGCGGGCGCGGCGTGCGGCGAGCACTTTGCGGCCCCCCTTGGTCTTCATTCTTAAACGGAAACCGTGCGTGCGCTTCCGCTTGAGTCGTTTGGGTTGGTAAACTCGCTTCATTCGCTCCTCGACGCTATGGAATATGGCAATTGAGACTCTGCTCTAAAGGCAGAGTGGGGCGTATTATAGCACAAGAGCGGCAGAGCAACAAGTTTACCCCCCCTGTATTTTTTTGCCCCCTCCCATACTCTTCTCACGTAGGAAGGATATTCACTCTTTTTCTATTTCCTGGCGCTTTGGCTTGGATTGGACTTGTGGGCGACTCTACGCACCTGGGGGGAACTGATGATGACGCTGCAATTATCTGCTCGACTGGTTGGACCGGCTCTGTTCATGCGACGGGTGCGGCGACATGTGATCCTCT
>JBLMXX010000051.1:0-9490 GCA_050257995.1 Acidobacteriota bacterium
GCCGAGGAGATTGGCTTGAGGAGCGCGACCTTGAGATTCATCCGGCTGCGATCGATGAGGATCGCTTCCAGCGCTTCGGGAATTCCATGACCCCGGATCTTTTCGGATCCATACCGGGCCATCAAGCCGATGATCAGTCCGCCGGTCATGGGGATGAGCACCATCCAGATGCCCATCTTGTAACCGTCCGGGGATACCAAAGCCGAGGATAAACGTTGATAAAAAGCCAGGTTTGTAATAACGGCTATCAGCCAAACGAGGACCCAGGCAATCACGGCGCTCATGATGCCAATGGCAAGCGCCATTAGGGACAGCACCAACACACGCTTATCCGTCGTGAAATCCGCCAAGCGATCTTCGATCTTTTCCAACTCTTTCATCTGCGTATTCTCCATTGCACGCCGCGGGGCTCTCCGCGGCAAGAATCAAAGATCAGCAAACACCGGTATGTATAACGTATTAGGTGGAACCAAACGCGCGGTTAGAGTCGTTTTTCTAACAGAACTTTAATAGAGCGAATGCCCACGCGAACATCCTGGGCCGGGCCCTCGACGACTGAACCCGGCACACTGCAGGCGAGCCCGTCACCGAGCGGGCAGTTTGCGTTTGTCGGTTAGGAGGGCAATCGGCTCACGAACATGGGCGCGGACCGCCCGGTGCCGGTGTGGTTGCCGGACGGCAAACTCATTGTTTTTTTGAGGCGAGTGGAATCTACCAGATGGATCGCGCGACCAGGGCTATCCACAAAATCTCGGCAGACGGAGGATATGGTGGGTTCGCTTGGCGTTGACCGCACATTGCAGGAGCATGTTGCGCATCCTACTCAGATATGGTGTCGGTACTCACCTGGAATGAGTAGCACGCGCTATTCCCTTTCGGCTGCCAATAATGCATAATGGGGCCAAGCCAACTCCGAACGTGCGCCCACGCGCACGTGGGTTTTGATTGGCGGCATCATATCGATGCAGCCTAACCAAAACAGTCGTGTTCGCGACGGGAGTTCGCGCGATCGACCTCATCGGGGTTGGCTTGTCGAGACGCGAGCTCCCGTATCTTTTGGGATTCTGGAGCAGTTTTCAGGGCTCGTTTTGACCGGCTCGGATTCACGGACTTGGGTTGGTGGGCGGTGCGGCCCAGCGTAATCGGTTAGATCCCCAACGTCCTCGTCACTTCAGTCGTGTAACAGCTGAATCGGGCGAGGACGTTTTCTATTTACTTGACGAGGTCATGGCATGCCGAATTCTGAATCTTTGACTCCCTCTCCTCTGGTCGCCATTCGCGACAAAGAGCGTGCGCTCGCTCAGGAAATCCGCGCTGCCGAAGAGCGCGCGAATGCTCTGATGGTCGACGCACGCGCGCGCGCCGATGCCGTCAAGCAGCAGGCCGAACGGGACGGACTTGAAGCCGCAGAGACACTTTACCAGGAGGGCCTGGCAGGCGCCCGGGACGAGGCGGCGGCGATTAGCCGGCAGGGCGAAGCGGATGCCGTACAACAGCGCCAGGTCGGACTGGCGCGGATCGACGAAGCCGTGAACTACATTGTGAACTTTGTTTTGCCGCATCAAGAATCGTAGCGGACAGGAGATTCACCGTGCTCGTTCCAATGACGAAAATTCAAATCATCGGCACGCGCGATGAGTTGGACAAGGCCGTGCGAGCGCTACACCGCGCGGGCGTCGTGCAGATTGAGGAAAAGGTTCAATCGGTCGACCCGCTCGTGCTGGATGCCAGTGTCGCCAAACAGCGCGACGAAAGCTCTCTGCTGATTGCCCGCCTGGACGCGCTCCTCGCGCTCATGTCCGAGTCCGATCGGTCGAAAACCATGTCGGCGCAGTATGAGACAGAGGCCGCACGCCCAACCCCCGAAGTGATGGCAGAGGTCAAGACGGCTTTGGGAAAGATCGACACGCCCGCTCAAAACCTGGCGCGCCGCCGTGACGAGCTCGAAGCCGATAAGGTCACCTTGCCGCGCTATGCCAAGACGATGCGCCAATTGATGCCGCTCGCGGCGGACATGGCGCCGCTCAAGAACTATGAAACCGTCGCCTTGATGGTGGACCGCAAGTTCGCTCCCATCATCGAGATGATTCGTCAAGAGCTGCCCGCCCTGACGAACGATCAGTTTGAATTGGTTTCCAGCGACCTGGACAAGGATACGACGGCCGCGTTGATCGTATTTCCCCGCGAACATTCCTCCGCCGTTCAAACGCTGCTCGGGCGCGAGGCGATCACCCAGGTCCGCTTACCCGAAGAGTTCGCGAATGTCCCCTTTAAGGAGGCACTGGCCAAGATTGAAGCGCGTCTGGCGGCTATCCCGCATGAATTGGAGGAGGTCAATCGCGGCTTGGCGGCGCTCGCGAAGGAATGGCGTGTCCGGTGCGCGGTATGGAGCGCGGTGCTGCATGACCGTCTCCAAGAATTGGAGGTCCAGAGCAGGTTCGGGGCGACCGAGTACACATTCGTCGTCGCCGGTTGGATGCCCAGCCGGCGTGTGCCCGAGCTGCGCAAGGCGTTAGAGCGCGATGTCGGTGACAAGATCCTGTTGGAAGAGTTGCCCCTAACAGAGCATGACCGCGAGCACGCGCCCGTGGTGTTGTCCAATCCGGGCCCGGCCAAGCCGTTCGAGTTTCTGGTCAAGATGATGGCATTGCCGCGTTACGGCACAATCGATCCGACACCCATCATGGCGATCTTCCTGCCGATATTCTTCGGCATGATCCTAGGGGACGTCGGATACGGCATCATCGTGCTTTTGGGCGCGATCTACCTTTTCCGTAGATCCAGACCGGGTGGGCTGCGAGCTCTGACGAACGTCATTATTTACTGCTCGCTCTGGTCCATTGTCTTTGGGTTCGTGTATGGCGAGTTCTTTGGCGCGTTGGGCGAAGAACTGTTCCACATGCACCCGTACTTCCCACGCGGTGAAGCCGTCATCCCGCTATTCGCCTTCTCGATTGCGCTGGGGATCGTCCAGCTGGGACTCGGTTTTGCGCTCGGCATTTACCAGGCCATCAAATTGCACCAGCGGCATGAGTTGCTCGACCGGGTGGCCAAAGTCATCGCGCTCGTCGCCATCTTTGCGATGGTGGCGTCGCTGCAGGGGACGCTGCCCAAGGACCTGTTCACGCCGAGTCTAGTGCTTCTTCTCGTCGGAACTGTCCTCTTGATGTACACCATCGGCTGGATCGGGCTATTGTTGGCTCCCATCGAGATCCTGGGCACCGTCGGTAACATCCTGTCTTACCTGCGACTGGGCGCCATCGGGCTGTCGTCGGTGTACCTAGCGCTCGTGGCGAACAAGCTGGCAGGCATCTTTGGCAATATCATCGTTGGGATCATCGTCGCGGCGCTGTTCCATGCGCTCAACATCGCTCTGGGAATCCTCAGCCCGACGATTCAATCCCTCCGCTTGCACTATGTCGAGTTTTTCCAGAAATTCTACGAAGGCGGCGGCGAAGGATTCTCGCCGTTCAAGCGCGAAGAGATCTTGTGAACGTAAAAACAAAATTCGATCGGGAGGAATCATGGACGCTGGTTTGCTAGCAGTGGGCGCGGGCCTGGCGGTTGGATTGGCAGCTATCGGTACAGGTTTGGCGCAAGCCCGTATCGGGGCGGCGGGTGCGGGCGCCGTGGCGGAAAAGCCGGAACTGATTGGATCGATGATCGTATTGCTCGCGATTCCCGAAACGATGATCATCCTTGGTTTCGCCGTCGCCGCGATCATCCTGTTCGTCAAGTGATTACGGATGGGCGGACCATCTTTTATCGCGAGGGGGCAACGTGCCGCTTGAACATATCCTACGCGCAATGCAAGCGCAAGCCGAAAGTGAAATCCAAAACATCACGCATGCGGCGGAAAGCGAAGCCGCGCAGTTGATCGCGGAGGCGGAAACCGAAGCCAAGGCGATCCGCGCGCGACACCGGGCACGCGTGGAACCGATGCTCGTCGCCGAGGCCGCGAGCCTGCAGAACAAAGCGAATCTCGGCGCGCTGCGGGCCAAGGCGAATGGCAGGGAACAGCTTTTGGTGGAGGCGTTTACGCGTGCCCACGACTGTCTCGCCGAAATTCGCCAGACCCAGCAGTACGCGGCGATCTTTGGTCTCTTGGCGGCAGAGGCCACCGCGGGGCTGGGAGATGATCTGATCGCGCGTGTGGACCCCGGCGATGTCCAAATCGCCAGCGCCACATTTGCCCGACTGGGCGTGAAGGCGGAGGTCCAGGAGCTGGACTTGCCGCTGGGTGGTTTGGAAGTGATGACACGCGACCATCGCGTCATCGTCGTCAATACTATCGCTTCGCGGCTCGACCGCGCGCGAGGCATCTTGCGCGGTCCTATCGCGGCCATCCTTGCCAATTCTGTGAAACCGGAAGAGGAATGGAAAACGACTACGCCTATGTCAACGCCCGCCTGAGGGCGATGAAAAGTCGGCTGCTCGCGCGCAGTGCGTACGCCGAGCTGCTCAACGAACCGACCGTCGAAGATGTCGTGGCATATCTGACCCATACGGTATACCAGCCCGCCATGGAAGCCGCGCTCATCAAATCGTCGGGTTGGGAGTGCCTGTCCGAAGGGCTGCGCCAACATCTGGGGCAGACCCTCGGCAAGATCGCCGGCTTCCTCGGACGCCGTTCCCAACTGTGGGGCATTCTGATCGGACGCTGGCAAGTGTTCAACCTCAAGACGATCCTCCGCGGCCAGGCCAACAACGTCCCCGCCGATGAGGTCTTGAGCGCTCTCGTGCCTGTGGGAGATTTGCAGGAATCTGATTTCAGCCGGCTGGTACAGCAAACGTCCGTGCGTGCGACGGTCGACCTGTTGGCGACCTGGAGCAACCCGTTTGCACGGCCGCTGCTTGAGGCGATGCCGCGCTATGCCGAAGACCGCGACCTTTCCGGCCTGGAACTGGCGCTGGAGCGCGCGCGTTATCATGTCGCCCTCAAGCAACTGGCCGCGATGGACGATGACGACAGCGTAGACCAAGTCAGAAAGATACTCCGTGAGGAAATCGACGCGACCAACGTTCTGACTCTCCTTCGCTTGAGCGGGACGGGTGTTTCAGGCGCACGCTTTGCTCAGCGTTATGGGACGAGTGCGCCAGAAGCGGTCCTGATCAAAGGGGATGGGCTCGCGACCCAACGGCTGATGGCCTACGGGGAAATTCCAACGGTGGAGCAGTTGGTGCGCGATCTGCGCAGCACCGAGTTTGGCGACGCGCTGGCACGCGCACAGGTGCGTTATGACGAAAAGCATTCGCTTGCCATATTCGAAGATGAAATCGAGGAGCAGGTCACCCGGCGACACTATGGCCTTTTCCGCCGTGACCCTCTCTCGATCGGTATTGCCGTCGCATATCTGGCGGCGATCGTGACGGAGGTCCGTAATCTGCGTGTCATCGGCCGCGGTAAAGCGGCGGGGTGGAAGCGTGAGGATATCGAGAAGGAGCTGCGGCTATGGCAAAGCTGACGGTGATCACGAATCCCATGCTCGCACCGGGCTTTCGGCTCGCCGGAGTCGAAGTGGTCGCCGCCGAAAGCCAGGAGACGGCAGGTCGG
Organism: Acidobacteriota bacterium; assembly: GCA_050257995.1. GTDB lineage: Bacteria > Chloroflexota > Anaerolineae > UBA4142 > UBA4142 > JBLMXX01. Next base: position 5,555 of record JBLMXX010000051.1, read on the forward strand.
GCCCTGGTCCGATTGCTGGACGAGGGTGAGGCAGGCATCATCGCCATCGATGCGCCGTACTTTAGCGGACTGGACTATGCTACGGCGCGCCGCATCGAAGAAATAGTGAAACCGGTGGTCATCTCACTGCCTGTGGGCGCGGATGTTCTGCCCGAGCAGCAGCGCAGCCGGCAGATTGCCGAATTGATTCGCCGCGCGATTGGAATCCGCATGACCTTCCGAGAGAACGAATAAGACGAATGACGATTGGGCAAACGGGTCTAGCATCTGCCAATCGTCGGACCAAGGAGTGACAATGCAAGGAAGCATTATTCGCGTCGCAGGTCCCGTAGTGATTGCCCAGAATCTGGTTGGCGCGCAAATGTACGAGGTGGTGCGTGTCGGCTCGCTCGGCCTGATCGGCGAAGTCATTCGCCTCGAAGGCGACCGCGCGACCATTCAGGTCTATGAAGATACGTCCGGGTTGCGCGTGGGCGACCCGGTACAATCCACCGGTGCGCCTCTGCAGGTAGAACTCGGTCCCGGTCTCTTGGGCAGCATTTTTGACGGCATCCAGCGACCGCTCCCTATTTTGCGCGATCAGGCAGGCGATTTTGTCGCGCGCGGCATCAGCGCCCCGGCCGTCGATCACGCCAAAAAGTGGGATTTTACCCCATCGGTCCGTCCGGGGGATCTGGTCGGTCCCGGCGATACGCTCGGCACGGTACCGGAGACCCTGCACCTGGAGCACCGGATCCTGGTTCCACCCGGTGTGCAGGGGGTGGTCGAAGAGATCCACGCCGGCGCATTCACCGTGGATGAGGTCATCGGTTCTATCCGCGCCACCGGAGATCACAACGCACCGGTCGAGATCAAACTCTTGCAAAAGTGGCCGGTCCGCCGCGGGCGCCCGTACATTCGCAAGCTCGACCCTGACACGCCGCTCATCACGGGACAGCGAGTCATCGATTCGTTCTGCCCCATTACAAAAGGCGGCACGGCTATGATTCCGGGTGGGTTTGGTTCGGGCAAGACGGTCATGGAGCAAACCCTTGCCAAGCGGGCCGACGCCGAGATCGTGGTATACGTGGGCTGCGGGGAACGCGGCAACGAAATGACCGATGTGCTTGAGGAATTCCCGCACCTCGAAGACCCGCGCACCGGCGAACCCTTGATGCGGCGAACGATCCTGATTGCCAACACCTCGAACATGCCTGTGGCCGCCCGCGAGGCTTCCATCTACACCGGCATCACGCTGGCCGAATACTATCGGGACATGGGTTATGACGTCGCCCTGATGGCCGACTCGACCTCGCGTTGGGGTGAAGCCCTGCGCGAAGTCTCCGGTCGCCTGGAAGAGATGCCGGGCGAGGAAGGTTATCCAGCTTACCTGGCGACCCGCCTCGCCGACTTTTACGAACGCGCCGGTCGCGTGATTACCCTGGGCAAAAGCGAGCGGATCGGATCCGTGTCGGTTGTGGGCGCCGTCTCGCCCCCGGGCGGTGATTTCTCCGAGCCCATGACTCAGAATACCCTGCGGGTGGCAGGCGCGTTTTGGGGACTGGACATCGGTCTGGCGAGGCGCCGCCATTTCCCGGCCATCAACTGGATTACGAGTTATTCACTATACGATCTGCGCAAGTGGTTCGTCGGTAACGTCGCGTCGGACTGGGAAGCCCAAACTGAGTCCGCTATGGCCCTATTGCAGGAAGAGGCCAAGTTGATGGAAATCGTCCAGCTGGTCGGCAGCGATGCGCTGCCCGAGGACCAAAAGGCACTCTTGCAAATCGCACGCATGCTGCGGGAAGACTATTTACAGCAATTTGCTCTTGATCCCCTGGACGGATATTGCCCTCCGCACAAGCAATACTGGATGCTGCGGGTGCTCCTCTCCTTCCACCGCGAACTCTCGCATGCCATCAAGCGCGGCGGCTCGCTGGCACTCAAGACCGGCACCAGTGTCGTCGAGTCCGTCGATACGGGCGGCGTGCCGAGCAAGATGCAGGAAGAGAGCATGGCCGGGGGACTGGAAAAGGCAATTGAGCCAGGGAGCGCGCCGAAACCTTCGTCCGAGCGCGGCACGATCCTGGAACGCGCGATGCGCCTGCCCGTCGTCGCCGAAATCTCCCGTATGAAAGAGTGGCCCTACGCGGAAGCGGAAATGCGCGGCCGGGCGTTGATCGAGAATGTCGAGCGCGAATTGGGCGGATTGCGATAAATCCGTCGGTGGGCGGTGAATGCCCTCCGACACCCAGGGTGAATTATGATTCAACAACCAGCGTTGTCAACCAAACAGTATCGAACCCTATCCTACGTCTCGGGTCCCTTGATTTTCGTCGAGCGGGTCAATAACGTGGGCTATGGCGAAATCGTCGAGATCAAAGGTGCCGATGGCGTCCTGCGGACGGGCCAAGTCCTCGAGGTCAACCGCGACCGCGCGGTGGTCCAGGTCTTTACGGGCACGCGCGGGTTGGACGTGGACCAGACGCGCGTCCATTTCACCGGCGAGGTAGCGCGCCTTGGCGTCTCGACTGAAATGTTGGGACGCATGCTCAACGGCGCCGGCGAGCCGGTAGACGGCGGTCCCGCGATCGTACCCGAGACTTTTCTCGATATCAACGGCGAGCCCATCAATCCCTGGGCGCGTGACCACCCCTCCGAGTTCATTCAGACCGGAATTTCTGCCATCGATGGACTGAATACGCTCGTCCGGGGGCAAAAGCTTCCCATTTTTTCCGGATATGGATTGCCCGCGAATGAAATTGCCGCGCAGATCGCCGCCCAGGCCAAGGTGTTGGGCACGGGCGAAAAGTTTGCCGTCGTCTTCGCCGCACTCGGTATTACGCATCGCGAGGCATCGTTCTTTATCAGTCATTTTGAGGCAAGCGGCGCACTGGACCGCACCGTGCTCTTTCTCAATCTCGCCGACAGTCCTACCGTAGAGCGCTTGATGACGCCCCGCGCCGCGCTCACGACGGCGGAATATCTCGCCTTCCAGCACGATTTGCACGTGCTCGTCATCATCACCGACATGACCAACTATTGCGAGGCGCTGCGCGAAGTGGCGACCGCGCGCGAAGAGGTGCCGGGGCGTCGCGGTTATCCCGGCTACATGTACACCGACCTGGCGACGATTTACGAACGCGCCGGACGCATCAAGGGGAAAAAGGGCTCGATTACCCAGTTGATGGTGTTGAACATGCCGGACGACGACATTACGCATCCCATCCCCGACCTCACCGGCTATATCACCGAGGGGCAGATCGTCTTGTCGCGTGATCTACACCGGCGCGGCGTCTATCCTCCCATCGACGCTCTGCCATGCCTCTCGCGCTTGATGAACGCAGGGATCGGGGCAGGCAAGACCCGCGAAGACCACCGCGGCGTGGCCGACCAGTTATACTCTTTTTACGCCCAGGGGCGCGATCTGCGCCGGTTGGTCGCGATCATCGGAGAGGCGGCCCTGAGTATGGAGGATCGCCGCTACCTCGCCTTTGCGGACAAGTTTGAGCAAGAATATATCGGCCAAGGGAATACGAATCGCGAAATTACGGATACGCTGGGACAGGGCTGGGAGTTGCTCAGCCAGTTCCCGGTCACCGATTTGAAGCGTATCAAGCGCGAGCACATTGACAAGTATCGCCCCAAAGACCGGTAAAGGACGAGTTAGAGTGGGATCTCGACATCCGCTTGTTCGGATGCCAGTAACGGAGGTTACAATGGAAAGCCAATCACGCGAACTGGACCCGGTCGAGGATCCGCAGGCACAACTGGCTAAAACTTTTATCGAAGAGTACCTGAACAAAGAGAACCAGAGTCTCGAAACGGTCCATCTGCTACCCGAAGGTCAAGCCAAGAGTCTCTTGGTCAAGGCGTCCATCTATGCTTCTACCAAAATGGCGGAACTGGAGAGCCGTGCCCACGTAGTCAAGTCACTGCATGGCATCTCCCAAACCT
>JBLMXX010000052.1:0-4191 GCA_050257995.1 Acidobacteriota bacterium
GGAGAGAATCACGCGTGAATGCGGTACACAGGTCTCGATCATCGGCGAGGTCCTCTCTCCAGGCGACGGGCGCCAACTCGTCCTCGCGGATGCACGGCGCATTCCACTCATCCCTCAGGGATGGGACCATTTCAGAAAACAAAATTGATTGAACCGAGGGAATAGATGAAACGGGCATTGACCATAGCGGGCTCGGATTCCGGTGGCGGCGCGGGGGTCCAGGCCGATTTAAAGACCTTTGCCGCCCGCGGCGTCTTCGGCATGAGCGCGATCACAGCCTTAACCGCTCAGAACACGGTCGGCGTTCAGGGCGTATTTGAAATCCCGCCGGCTTTTGTCGCCATGCAGATCGACTCGGTTGTGAGTGACATACGCCCGGATGCCGTCAAAACGGGCATGCTATCGAGTGCCCCCATTATAGAAATTGTGGCGGCGAAAATCCGCGAGCATCATCTTTCGCCGCTCGTCGTAGACCCTGTTATGGTCGCCAAGAGCGGCGACCCCCTTTTGCGCAACGACGCTCGCGACGCACTGATGCACCAACTATTGCCCATTGCCACCGTCATAACGCCGAACTTGTACGAGGCACGCGTCCTGAGCGGATTCGAAATCAACAACCTAGAAGATATGCGGCGGACGGCGCAGGCAATTCACTCTATGGGACCCCAATACGTCGTCGTCAAGGGCGGTCACCTGCCGGAGACAACCGATGCCATCGACCTGCTCTTCGATGGAGAGACGTTCCACGAATTTCGCGCCCCGCGTGTCCAATCGGAACACACGCATGGGACCGGATGCACCTTTGCTTCGGCGATTGCAGCAGAACTGGCAAAGGGCAATCCGATCGCAGAGGCGGTCGCGATTGCCAAGGATTATCTGACTCAAATCATCCGCGCGTCAACTCAGTTGGGAATCGGGCATGGGCACGGACCGATGAACCACATGGCCCTCTTGATCAATTAGTATTTGCATTCTCATTGAAAACGGATAGAATGGGAACACGTTTGTCGAGGAGCGTGCATGCCCCCTGCCGTAATCATTCCGACTTTTAACGAAAGCGACAACATCGCAAATCTCGTCGCGGAAATCCTGGCCCTACCTGTCGACGCGCACGTTATTGTGGTAGATGACAATTCCCCAGATGGCACCGGCGAACTGCTTGACACGATGGCAGGTCGAGAGTCGCGGATTCACCCTGTCCATCGTCCCTCCAAACTTGGACTGGGTACGGCTCACATCGCCGGAATGCGACACGCCTTTGCGTTGGGACTCGAACCTCTCGTTACTATGGATGCCGACTTTTCGCATCACCCGCGCTACATCCCCGGTCTCTTAAAGGGACTGGACGACCGCGATGTGATGATCGGCTCGCGTTACGTACCCGGCGGAGGCACTCGCTTTTTCAGCGTGCAGCGGCAAATCCTGAGCAATGGGGCGAATGCCTTTGCACGATTCATGCTCGGCTTGAAAGCACATGATTGCACGGCGGGGTTCCGCGCGTATCGCCGCACGGTCCTGGAATCTCTCGATCTGGACCGCATCTTTTCCAACGGCTATTCATTTCTCATCGAGCTGTTATTCTTATGCCAGCGCAATGGCTGGCAAATTGGCGAAATCCCGATCATTTACGAAGACCGGCGCGCCGGCAAATCCAAAATCTCCAAAGCCGAAATCTACAAAGCAACTTATACGGTCCTGCGGCTATTCTGGCGGCGCGGTAGAATGAGAACAGGCCACGCCCTGCGCCGCGGTTCCTCCTAATCCCGCTTCTCTGGTGTAAAAACACATATGAGTGTGACGCTCACAGAAGATATCGCCTGCAACTTGTGTGGCTCCCGAGATGCCGCCCTGCTTTATTCGAGTTCCCTGACGGACTCCACCCCCAATGCTTCTGATTTTCGCTGCACAAGTGCTGCGTACGGCGTCCATCCTCCCATTGTCCGCTGTCGAAAGTGCGGTCTGGTCTACGCCAACCCGCGCTGGGACTCGTCCGTGGTGCGCGAGAGTTACAGCGTCGTCGAAGATCCGACGTACGTGGAGGAACGGGAAGGACGCGTCCTCACATTTGGACGGAACCTGAAACCATTTGAAGAACTGGTCGGGGGCAGCCCCGAAACCCACCGCTTGCTGGACGTTGGCTGTCACATCGGGGTGATGGTCGAACTGGCAAAAGAACGCGGCTGGGATGCATGGGGAGTCGAGCCTTCCACCTGGGCAGCCGAGCAAGCACGGGCACGCGGTTTGCACGTGATCACGGGCACTTTGGCTGAGGCGGGACTGGAAGAGAACTATTTCGACGTAGTTACGATGTGGGACGTGATTGAGCATCTCACCGACCCGGCGGCAGAACTGCGCCAAGTGCACCGGGTGTGCAAGCCCGGGGGGATCTTTGCCATTCACACGATTGACATCGAAAGCAGGTTTGCGAAACTGATGGGTCCGCGCTGGCCGTGGCTCATGGAGATGCACCTCTACTATTTCTCGCCGCGCACACTTGGCAAAATGCTAGAGCAGATCGGGTTTCAGATTATCCGCTCCAGCGCCCAGGGCCGCTTTCTACGCCTCGGCTATTTTGCTACCCGTATCGAACCTTACAACAAATTCGCCGCTCGAACGATTCAATCTGTCGCCGGGCGAATGAGCCTCAGTGGACTAGCGATTCCCGTCAATTTCGGCGATCTGTTCACATTGTATGCGCGTAAAGTCTAGCGGCGGATTGCGACTGGCACACGTATGGCGAGCCGCCGTCCGAAATCCGAAATGATCCTGACCACGCGCCGACTTTTCGTCTCGATATTCTTCTTGGCTCTTGTCGCTCTCGCCGCGCGGAATATCACCGACCCCGATTTCGGGTGGCACTTCCGCACTGGCGAACTGATCCTCTCAACCCTGTCGATTCCGAGCACTGATTCTTTTTCGTTCACCGCGGGCGGGGTATCGCGAGTCAATCATGATTGGCTCAGTGATGTCTTGATCTTCGCGCTATTTAAGCTTGGCGGAATTGGAGCGCTTGTCATTTTTTTCGCGCTGGCCGCGGCCGCCGCGCTCGCGCTGGTTTACGCGCGCTGCGAAGGCAAACCATATCTTGCTGCATTCCTCATTTTGCTCGCCGCATTAACGATGGCACCCTTCTGGGGCACCCGCCCGCAAACCCTTTCGCTGCTGTTCGCCAGCATTTTCCTGTACATCCTAGATCGCTATATGTATTTACCCGCTGGCAGACAGCTACTCTGGCTTGTTCCGCTGACACTGGTGTGGGCAAATGCCCACGGCAGCTTTATCCTTGGCCCGATCTTCATCAGCGTCTATTTCGTTGCAAGTGTCGCTGAAAATGTTCTGAGGTGGAACGATCAAGCACTGCCGCGCTGGGAAAATGCCGTGCAACTCTTCGGCGTTTTCTTGCTCTGCCTCGCCGTGATCGCACTGAATCCTCATGGGCTCAAGCTGTACCTGTATCCTTTTCAAACGCTCACGAGTCCAACGATCCAAACGTTCATCCAAGAATGGCAATCGCCCGACTTTTCGAGCACCGCCGTACAACCATTTATCTGGTTTCTAGTGGCAACTATAGGCACGCTCGCACTTTCGCGTCGGCGCACAAGACTCGCTGAGGCGCTGCTGCTCGCCGGACTGACATATGCCAGTCTGCGCGCAGCCCGCCAGATTTCGATTTGGGCACTAGTTGCAGCTCCGATGCTGGCGGCGTCCGCATCCGACCTTCTTGAATCGCTCTCACGGAAACTCAACCGCTCACCCGTCCGGAATCCAACGCGCGCTCTCCAAATATTGAATTGGGTAGTGCTGGTCGTCGTCGCAGTTGCCGTAGCAGCGCGGTTCGGCACGGTAATCATGGACGAATCGATAGCGGAGCGGGCATACTTTCCCGTAGATGCGGTCAACTATATTCAGGCGCAGAATTTGAGCGGACCGATATTCAACAGTTATAACTGGGGGGGGTACCTGATCTGGCGTGTGTATCCGCGCCAACGCGTGTTTATTGACGGGCGCTCAGATCTTTATGGACTGACCGACGATTCGATTGTCAGAGAATATCTCGAGGCGTACACCGGAGGAGAAAATTGGCGCGCGCCGTTGGACCGGTATGGGGTGAAGGTCGTTCTGGTCGAGCCCGGTGCGCCGATTGTGGGCAAACTGGCTCAGGATGCGGCATGGCGCCAAGTATACGAGGAC
>JBLMXX010000053.1:0-9664 GCA_050257995.1 Acidobacteriota bacterium
CCGGACGCGGCGTTCCCTTCGGACCTGGATTGGGAGTGCGCTGGTGTCCGGGAGCCGTCTGCGCGGGAGGCGGCGGGGTTTTGTTTGGACCAACAGATTTACTGGTCGGCGCGGGCGGTACAGCCGTGGCGTTGCTCGGCGCGGTTGGGTTGGGATTTACCGGGACACTGGTAGGTGTGTACTGGGGTTGGGAGGCGAAGGTGGGTGTCTGCCCCGCTGCTGCTGGACTGGGAACATTCCGGACGGGCGTGGCGCTGGCAGGCACAGTCGGTGTCCTTGACGGAATGCTGCGAGTCGCAATCGGAGGCGCGGTCGGTGAGAGCGCCACAGTGGGGATCGGTCGTCCGAGCAGGCGATCGATTGGAGACAGTCCGAGCTGTGGCAGTGGCGGATTGATCAGAATGCTCGCCACCATCACGCCAAAGATAATCGTGAGGAGGGCCGCCATCAATAGAGCGGCGCGTCTAAAACGCCGCCACCGGCGTTGGGCGGGATCATAAAAGACCGGTGGCGTTTGTCCAGGCAGCGATTCCAATTCCATTTACCTCGAAGGCGACGCCTAATCGTCTCTATTTTCGCAAGCCCGAATCGGCAAGGGCGATATTCCAAAAAATCTCAAATCTGCAATAGTCCTGCCCGGTGGAGGCATGGCAGGCGACCTCTCGGACGATATTCTTTTCTCCGCTGGCCCAGTTCGCGGCGGCCTCGTAAAACGAGACGGGAATGTAACAAATTCTCTAGAAAAGAGTACTAGGGGCATGAGGAAAAATACATTCGTATAGTCGACAGATTATGCCCAGGTTTCATCAAAACTTGCTTCAAATACGTTTGCTCTAGGGTGGGTATCGGGAACAAGTCCGGATCGGCGCACTCACCTTGCGCGATTAGGATTCTTTTGATAGAATGCCCTCCGGTTCCGACGGGGACCTCGTTTCCATTTGATGCAGTCGAATGAGCAGAAGAGTGGCTGTGGCTCCGAGAAGCACGGTAAGGAGAAGGATGCCGTCGACCGCGTCCCAATCGGCAAAAGGGCCCCCCAAGAGCGTCCCAAGGAATCCGCCAAATCCGAAGAGGATCGTGTAAAGCCCCATGATGGCTCCCCGGTCCTCACTTTTTTCTTCCGTCATATCGGCCAGATAGGTCAGGGCGGCAGGCATCATTCCGCTCAGGACCAGGAGAGCCAGTGTGGCGAGTACGAGGTAAAAGGGGACCCTTGGGTCGGATAATGTCGCAGAGTGGTTGAGCGCATAGAGGATCGCGCAGAGGAAAAAGAGCCCTCCGGCATTCACTAGCATCGAGGTAGTGCGCCGTACTCTCCCGACCACAAAACTCCATGCGAGTGCCCCGAGTCCGAAAATCGTCAATACCGCCGTCCCGTAGAGGGCAATATCTGTCCCGGCATACTTGTTATTCGCGAGTATACCGTAGAGGAGCTGATTGGGGAATGTGCGGTTGGAGGCAACCAATTGGCTGATGATATGGTTAAGCCAAATGCCCAGCACCATGTTGATCGCCAGGAAAGCGGGAGCAAAGCGGAGCACGGCTGGAGACGTGAACACTCGTTTATAATGACCAAAAGTCGCCTTCAACGCCTGCCAGCCGTGCGCGATCGCACCCCCGACCGCGCGCCCAGAATCCTCCGGACGTGCCTCGTGGATGCCGAAGAGGAAGATGAGCAGGCTGAGCAGGTAAATGAGTGCGTCGATTGTAAAGGCGCCTTGATGAAACAGGTCCCACAATCGACCGCCTACGAGCATACCGAGTATGGTCCCGCCCAGAGTCGCGATTTGAAATATTCCCATCACGCGGCCGCGCAGTGATTCCGAATGGGCTGTCATCGCGGAGAGATAACTCAGCGTCGACGGGACCGCGCTGGCTGTGGATGCACCGCCGAGCAGGCGCATGATGCTCAATGCCGCAAAATCGGTCGTCATCGCCGTGATTTGTACGCCGATTCCCCCGAATAGAGAGCCCAACAGAATGAACCATTTCCGCCCAAGCCGGTCACTCCAGGCGCCAAACAAGGGTGAGCCGATCAATTCTGGCAAAAAAAAGACCGCGAGTGCAAAGCCACGCGCGGTATCCGAAAGCGGGTAAATGTGCCGGTCGATGTAACCAAAGTAAAATTGTATGGTGCTCCCCATAATGGACGAAGCCATGCGCAGCACAAAGGTGCCGACGAGACATGCGACCAGCGATGAGGTGTGAAAAGTGGTGGGTATGCCCGCCGCCTGATGCGTGGCGGTGGCGGGCGCAAAACGAGCCGGTGTTTGTGAAGGTCCAATTTTTGGCGGTAGACTTGTTTTCACGAGTTATGTCAGGCCAGAATCATTCTTGAAAAAGAGAAGACGCCTTTTGTTCGGTTGGACTCAATTGGCTGGGAACGCCGCGGCCCTCGGCAAAGTGCAGCCGGAGCAGCAGGAGACCTGCAAAGGTTCCAAGCAATGCGGTCACGATGACGATTCCATCAGCTCCCTGCCAATCGACAAAGGGTCCCCCAATACTGGCACCGATCAGTTGACCCAATCCGAGAAAGATCGAATACAAACCCATTATGACGCCGCGATCGTTTGCGTGGTCTTCGGTAATATCCGCGAGATGCGTCAGCGCGGCGGGCGTAAACCCGCTCTGAATCATGATGCTGACCACGAGCAACAGTGCCAGGGGCATTACCAGCGGTGCATTGAGCGAGGGCTGGTGGTTAATGAGAAAGAGGATTGCACAGGTCGCGAACAGACCACCGGTGCCGACCAACATGACCGTAGTCTTGCGCCATTGAGCGAACAATAGACTCCAGAGCAGAATGCCAAGGACAAAAAACACTGCATACGCGGCCCGGATATTCCCGGCCTCAAAGCTGTCGAAATGGCCTACCAATAATTGACCTGGAAAATTTCCCTTGTCGGTCAGGATGCGAGCCGTCAGATTGAGAAAGACCCCGAGTACGGCATTGATGGCGATCCATGCCGGTGCAAAACTGGCGACGCGCGGGCTTGACACGATCTTCCAGTAATGCAAGAGCGTTTCGAGCGCCGTCTGCGACTTGCCCGTATGCTGGGGCTCGCGGACCTCATGCATGCCGACCCAGAGGATCACCAGACTGGCAAAGTAGACGAGTGCGTTAAGGGCAAAGGCAGGACTGGTTAGCGGTATTCCCATCCAGACGGCGGGCATCCCAAAGTGTCGCCAGAGCCAGCCACCCAGCGAGAACCCGATGGCAATCCCACCGATCGTGCCGATCTCAAATAGGCCGACGACCCTTGCACGGAGTTTCGGGGACTCTGAGGTTGCTTCGGCAATGTATCCGAGCGTCGCCGGGGCGTTGGCCGCGGTCGATAGCCCCTCCAATAGTCGTGTGAAGACGAGGAGCCAGATGACTGTCGTCATTGCCGTAATCTGGACGGCAATGGCACCAAAGAGTGGACCAAAGATAATGAACAGCTTCCGACCGTACTTGTCGCTCCATGCGCCAAAGAGGGGCGAACCGATCAATTCGGCAGCAAAAAAAGTGGCGATAATGATCCCACTGAGTGTATAAGATATTTCTTGGATCGTCGCTCCGGAGATGGTTCGGAGCGGGTGATCGGCTGCTTTGGCGGCCGCGTTGATAAAGCCGAGGTAGAATTGGATATTCTCTCCCATCGCCCCGGCGGCTGCGCGGAGAAGAAGGCTTCCGACAATCACCGCGACGAGTGACCGTATCAAATGTGGCTTGGGTTGAGAACGAGAATCAGACCGGGTCATTAAATCCTCCACCATTTCATTTTTCATTATACCATATAGGCATCTATTGCGGCAAAGCCAATCCAATAACCAGGAAGGAATCGAAATGCTCAAGGTTTTCCTCTGGCCCGGCGTCCTCCTAGCATTCGCCATTTTGCTCATTGGATGTCAGGTGAGGCCGTCGAATGTATCTCCGGCAACTGCAACGCCGAATCCTCTGCGACCCTTTCTCGAACCGGATGCGAACTATGAGCCCGTGATTGCCGCTCTCAAATCAGCAAAAAAGTCTGTTTTTATGGAAATGTACTTATTGACTGATAGTATCGTCATCGACGAGCTGAAACGGGCGCGCGGGCGCGGGGCGGATGTGCGGGTTCTGTTGGAGACTCGGCCGGCCGGGGGCGGAACAGGTAACCAACCGGCGATCAGCGAACTGCGAGCGGCAAATGTGACGGTCAAGACCTCGAACTCTGACTACCGGCTCGGACATCAAAAAACCATCGTCGTGGACGAGCGGGTGGCGCTGATTATGACGTTCGACCAAGCTCGCGATTCTTTTGCGACCAATCGCGAGTTTGGCATCGTTGATACTGTCCCCGAGGACGTCTCCGAAATTGTATCAGTCTTTCAGGCAGATTGGAACGGAAATGTACCGGTCGTGTCGAACCCCACCCTGGTCTGGAGCCCGATGAATGCCCGTGAGCGCCTGCTGGCTTTCATCGACCAGGCACAGCGGACGCTGGATGTTGAAGCAGAACAAATGCAGGATGATGAGGTAGAGGCGCACTTTATTTCGGCGGTTGAGCGGGGCGTCGCCGTGCGTCTCGTCATGTCTCCGTCTGTGAATGGGCCCGATCCCAATGCCGCAAGCCAACAGAGGCTCAAGCGCGGCGGCGTCAAGATCCGGTTCCTCAGGTTCCCCCGTATTGATGGAAATATGATGGTCTCGGACAAGCAGCGCGGTTTTGTCGGCTCCCAGAATTTCACGCGCGCGTCGCTGGACATGAATCGCGAACTTGGGATGTTGATAACGGATCCCCGCATTGTGGAGGGTCTGGCGGCGACCTTTTTGACCGACTGGGATGTTGGCAAATGAGATTTTCTCTGTGGACCTTGTTCCCATGACTCGAGGAGTTGCTGCGAAAGGTAGGCCGAACCATATGCGAGCGATGTTTTTCCAGGTTTTTGTACTCGCCCTTCTGCTGACGGGCTGTGCGGGCGCGTTAGTAGAACCCCAATCGGTCCCCTCCGGCCCGAATACGGGCGGGCAGCTGCTAACTCCCACCGTTGCCCCGATGCCCCCAACGGTAACTGTAACGCCAACTGTTGCTCCCACGTCTGCTCCGACGACCGCGCCCACCGCGACGCCCTTTATCACACCTCCGGTTGCAGGGCAACCCGCAATCGTTCCGATATTAATGTATCACCACCTGACGGACTTGCCGGACAATGCCAGCCAACTCCAAAGAGATTGGACTGTAGCACCCAAGAATTTCGAGTCTCAGATGGATTGGTTGGCTGAGCGAGGTTATCACACTGTCACAATGGGCCAGTTGGCGGCACACTTGAAGCGCAATGGGGTGCTGCCGATAAAACCGATTGTTATTTCATTCGACGATGGCTGGAGCGATGATTATGCGGTTGCGTTTCCGATTCTGAAAAGGCACAATTTCACCGGGACCTTTTACGTGTATACGAATGCTCTGGACCACAATCAATTCCTGACCTGGGCACAGGTGGAAGAGATGTCGGCGGCGGGAATGGATTTTCAGGCGCATACGCTTTCCCACCCTCATCTACGTCAGCTCTCGCCGGAAGAGGCGATGAAACAAGTCTCCAATTCGAAGGCAATTCTGGAAAAGCGATTAAGCAAGCCGGTGACATCGTTTGCATACCCATTTGGCGAGTACAACACTGCCGTGATCGACATCGTCAAGCGCGCTGGATTCGACAGTGCCGTGACGATCGCGGCCGGCTACAAGCAACGAGCCGACGAGGCGTATACCCTTCATCGTATCCGCATTTCATATCCCGATACTCTGCAAGATCTGATCAAGCGCCTCCCGTAATAAAAGGATTCGAGGAGCGTTATAAGTAGAGAAAGTTATCGAACTTGACGGATGGCATCCGTTGAAATAGGAGTATCAAATGCAAAAGCCGACCTATGCCACGATGGGTTTCACAGTCGTCTTGGCTGTGCTCCTCGGAGTACTCGGCGGCGGAGTGATGGGGGGCTTTGCGGGATACTACGCAGCCCAATCGGTGCCTCCTGCGCCGGTGGATGCCTCATCTGCTATCACCGCGAATGTGATTCCAAGCTCTAACGCTCCTCTCGTTCAGGCCGCTCCCCCTGTCAACACGAACGTGATCTTAAAAGAAGATTCGGCGGTTATTGACGCCGTTCGCAAAGCCAAGCCCGCGGTCGTGACGGTCATCAACCAGATGCAGTCACGCCGTGGGTTTTTCGCAAATGGCTCCGCGCCTACGGCGTCGGGCTCCGGCGTCATCGTCGATCCGCGGGGATATATCGTCACGAACAATCACGTCGTTGAGGGCGAGCAAAGTCTGCAGGTAATTTATTTCGATGGGACTAAAGCAGATGTGGCCGTCGTAGGCACGGATCCCATCGCGGATATCGCCGTGCTCAAAGTGGAAGGCAAAATCCCCGCCGCCGCGGACTTTGGGGATTCGAGTGCGCTGGAAACCGGCCAGCTTGCCATTGCCATTGGGAGTCCGCTGGGTGACTTTCGCGGCACGGTGACATTAGGAATTGTGAGTGCGCTGAATCGGCGTGTGGGTCGCCAGAATGGTTTGATTCAAACGGATGCGGCGATAAATAATGGCAATTCTGGAGGTCCATTACTCAATGCGTTGGGGCAAGTGATCGGCATCAATACGCTCGTCGTCCGCAGTACGAGCGAGGGGAACGTCGCCGAGGGGCTGGGCTTTGCGATTCCCTCGAACCAGGTACGCCAGATCGTGACACAATTGATCACTCAGGGCAAAGTGGACCATCCCTATATGGGGGTCAATTATCAAGAGGTGGACCCGGCGGTCGCCAGCGCGTTAAACCTCGATGCCAGTCAGGGTGTTGTGGTGACACAAGTCGATCCCAGCAGTCCGGCAGCAAAAGCCGGCTTGAAAGAGAGTGACGTAATCCTGACCTTGGACGCGAACAAGATTGATCTGGACCATCCACTCTCCGGTATTCTTCTCGACCATAAAGTGGGAGACACGGTCACGCTAACCATCATGCGATCGAATCAGCAGATGCAAATCCGAGTCACCCTCGGCACTCACCCTTCCTCTTAACGCAGCATCAACCGATGGACTGTAAAACAAACAGCACGAGCATCCCCACCCCGATTGTGAGCCACACGTTCTTCGTCCGCCACGCGATCAAGGCAGCGGCGATTCCGGCAAGCAGGCGCACGTTCCCCGGAGATAAATCCGGCCCGCGGTCGTGCGCCAAAAGTTCCGGGAATATGATGGCAGAGAGGACGACCACTGGCACAAAAGTCAAGGCGCGCGTGAACCAGTCCGGCATTTCCACGCGACCGTGTGTGGCGATGAAAGACAAACGAGTGGCGTAGGTCACCAGCCCTGCGGCAATGATCGTGAGCCATAGGTCCATCGGTAGGAGACGCCTTTCTGCGCGCCTAACGTCTATTCCTGGTTCTGTACTATCATTCCGGCGATGATGCCCAGTAATGCCGCAAGCATCAACCCCAGTTTATAGGGGAGGTTGATCGCCAATACTCCTACCCCGCCCGCCACCAATGCCGCGAAAACATAGGCACGGTTCCTCAGCATTGGCACCACGATGGCAATGAACGTCAAAGGCAGAGCGAAATCGAGCGACCAACTCGCCGGCAATTGCGCGCCCACGAAAACTCCAATCGCAGTGCTTATTTGCCAGCTGAACCAGAGGGTCGCGCCGGTGCCCAGCAAGTACCAGTGCTTGTGTTCGACCGTGCCCGGCGCGTGGTAATGGGTGATCGCTACCGCGTACGCCTCGTCCGTGAGCAAATAGGCAAGGAGGAATTTCCATCGCCGCGGGAGTGGCTTTAAGAATGGCGCGACCGACGCGCTGTACAAGGCATGTCGCAAGTTCACTACCCACACCGTCAATACGATAATAAAGTTCGGTGTGCCCGTGGCGATGAGCGGCGCGGCGATAAATTGGGATGAACCGGCGAAAATAATGCAGGACATGGCTTGCGCGACGGGGGCGGGGACTTTTAACTGGATCGTGAGCGCTCCGTAGATGAGACCAAAGGGTACGACGCCAACCATCAACGGCAACTGCGCCCGGACCCCGGCAAGAAACTCACGCTGAACTGAGGATACGCTGTCCACACGGCTCAAAGTGGCGGCACCGCTGGACTGTATTCTTCACAAAAAAAGGCGCGCAAGGGTTGCCAGGTGTCCCCTGCAAACTCGCCCATGCCTTCAAGCGCCGGCCCATGGAAATTGAGATTGATGCTCCGCCCCGCTCCCGGATGGTTCATATCGTAAATTTGGATCGACCCCTGTTCGCCTTCAGATTTGCACGCATATGCCACCACTTGGTGATTCTCGCAGGGGTCTTGGGCTTCGCCGATTAGTGCAATAGGCCAGGCGCCGTTCTGAGCGATCAGGTCATTCAGTTTTTTGAATTCGGCTTGCGACCAATCCAGGAGCATCCCTTTTCCGCGTCCAAAAGGCGCGTACTGCTGAACTGCCATCCACGCGAGGACCCGGGCCAGATTATTATGCAAGGTACCATCCTGGACATACCAAAAACTATCTTTCATTCGCTTGACAATATAATCTCGCAGGACCGGCGTCAGGGTTGATGTCGGTCCTTTGTCGCCTGGTAGTTCGTGCCCGGCGAAGTAATAGTCGAGCGCGGCAAACGCCATGCCTCCGCACAGACCGTATGCCTGCGTCGACGCTTTTTTCACCCATTCGTTTACATTTCGGAGAATGAATGGACGTAAAATAGACAAAAAGGGAACGACGGACAGAAAGGCAGAGACACCATCCACCGCAGCGCTCATCTTGTTGCGAAGGTCCTCGCTGAGCACATCGTCGAGAGTCCAGTAGTTTAAGAAAGGAAAACCGTCCGTCCGTGGGTTGAAGCTGGCTTGAGTCATTGAACCTTCTCTCTACCGAGAGATTCAGGACATCCGCGGTAGGCAAGATAAATTGCACAGATCTCGGCCCTCATTCTATCACAAAAAACGTGGGAGAAAAGAAGTAGGTTGCTTGAAGGACGGCATAAAGGACGGTGCAGAGGACGCCGAGAGGGACACTGCCGTGGTAAATTGATCACAGAATTGAATCAGGAAAAGGAGAATTAAAAATGGGCTGGAACGTGGATTATGCACACTCGCAGGTTGAAGTCGTTGTTCGGCACATGATGATTTCGAACGTAAAGGGACACTTTGAAAAGTTTACGGTCAATGCTAACATAGACGAAGATAATGTGCACCTGTCGCAGGTAGAGGTGCAAATCGATGCCGCCAGCATCAACACGAAGATGGAACAGCGGGATGCTCACCTGAAATCGCCCGACTTTTTGGATGTGGAGAAATATCCCTATATAACTTTCAAGAGCCGGCGCATGGAGCGGCTGGGAGAGGACCACGGGCGAATCATCGGGGACCTGACTATCCGCGATGTCACACGCGAAGTGGTTTTGAATGTGGACTATGCGGGACAGGCGCGCAGCCCATTTGGAACGATCAACGCTGGTTTCACCGGCACGGCGAAAGTCAACCGCAAGGATTGGGGCCTCAATTGGAACGCAGCGCTGGAAACCGGCGGATGGCTAGTCGGCGATGACGTCAAGATCAACGTTGACATCGAGTTTGTCAAAGTCCCGGAACCGGCCACGGCGCCGCAACCGGCAGAAGCGGTGCCTGCCTAATTCAGATTTGGAACGATCCGGATCAAA
>JBLMXX010000054.1:0-5177 GCA_050257995.1 Acidobacteriota bacterium
TCCGTTCACATCGCCGGTGTGCCCGGCGAGCGAGCCGAGTTCTCGGCCAGTGGCCGCGTCCAGCAGCCTGACCACTCGCTCCCGAGCGGCGATTGCCAGCACCCTTCCATCCGGCGAGAACGCGACTCGCTGGACAGAAGCCTGCGGCACTGAAAAACTCCTCAATTCGCGCCCGCTGTCGACGTCCCACAGTTTGACATTGCCGAATAGAGAGCCCGAAGCAAGCAAGCGCCCGTCCGGTGCAAAAGCAACGCTATACTTGTCGTCGCGGGCGTCGAAGAGGGTGCGCGATTTTTCCAGGGTCGCGAGATCCCATAGTTCAATCCCGCCGCCGCGAGAACTGCCGGTACCCAGCGCCAGCAGTCGTCCATCCGGCGAAAAGGCACTGCTGAGCGCGACACCGCTTACTTGATAGCCCAGGTTTCCGAACTCGCGCCCCGTAGCGACTTGCCACAACTCTTGCGGTCCATACGCCGAGCCGGCGAACAGGACGAGTCCATCCGGCGAAAAACTGACGGTCTGGACGGGGCTCGAGTGCTTGGAGATTGTGTTCAATTCCAGTCCGCCGGAAACTTGCCACAGTTTGATCGCGTTATTCTCAATTCCGGCGGCGAGCAGTTTGCCATCCGGCGAGAAACCGAAAGAGTAGGCGGCGCCAGTCAGCGTGCCGGATACCCGACCGCTCGCGGCATCCCATAGGATCACCTGCTTATCATCCACCAGCGCTGCAATTGTCCCACCGTCCGGAGACCACGCGACCTGCTTGACAGGCGAGCCATTGGGAGTTCGCCAAGTTCCCACTTCTCCAACTTTTTCAACATTGGAGGGCGAAATGGTCAACGCGCGCGCGGCCGGGGCAACGGTCGCGCTTGCCACCGGCGAATGGGAGGGGGCGATGGTTAAAGTGCGCGTGGGCGCAAGCGTAGGCGAAGGGATGCCGACGGAAACCTCCGGCAGCAGACTGCACGCCATGAGCGCCTGTCCGATGGTCAGGCATGCAACCAGACCGGCAATGATCTGCCACCGGCGAGCCACTTGGGCTTGTGCTGCCATCTCTCCTCTCATCAGGAGCGAAATGTGCTGCGCCTAATCATGTCCCGCAATGGGACGCGGTCGATAGGGCCCTTGCAGGAGCGCACATTCTTCGGGCGAGAGTTTGATCTCCAACGCCGCCACGGCTTCCGGCAAGTGATGCGACTGGCTGGCGCCTAGGATAGGCGCAGTGATGCCCAGCTGGTTCAATACCCACGCCAACGCGACCTGGACCGGCTTGACGCCGCGCTGGGTCGCCACCTGCACCACGCGGTCCGCGATCTCGAAATCCGCTCCCTGGTAGTAAAGTTCGTATGCATACGGATCGTTTTGAGAGCGGACCGTTTCGCCGCTTTTTGCGCGGGTCCGGTTCCCGGCCAAAAATCCGCGGGCAACCGGGCTCCACGGGATCACGGCAATCCCCTCCGCGCGACACAACGGGAGCATTTCGCGTTCTTCTTCCCGATAAATCAGGTTATAGTGGTTCTGCATGGAGACGAACCGCGGCCAGCCGTGCAGGTCGGCGACGTAAAGCGCCTTGGCAAACTGCCACGCCCACGTGCTGGACGCGCCGATGTAGCGCACCTTGCCGGACCGGACGACATCGTCGAGCGCTTGCAACGTCTCCTCGATCGGAGTTTCGTAATCCCAGCGATGGATCTGGTACAGGTCGACATAGTCCGTGCCCAGACGGCGCAGAGAAGCATCGATCGCCTGCATAATGTGTTTGCGCGACAAGCCCCAATCGTTGGGGCCGCTGCCCATGCGGTTGTAGACTTTGGTGGCAAGCACGATATCGTCGCGCTTGGCATAGTCCTTGAGCGCCCGCCCGGTCACCTCTTCGCCGACGCCGTCCGAGTACATATCGGCGGTATCGAAAAAGTTGATGCCGAGATCGAGGGCTTGCTTGAAAAAGGGCCGCGCCGCCTCTTCGTCAAGAACCCACGGTCGCCATTGCGACGTACCGTACGTCATTGTCCCAAGACAAATCCGGGATACTCGCAAACCAGCCTTGCCCAGTCTAACGTACTCCATCTGTCCCCCGTTATATGGTAACGATTGAAATCGTTACTACCGTGATGTCTTGTATTCCTCGATGTCCTCGATGCGCTTGATCACCTTCGCGGGATTGCCGGCGACGACGGTACCGGCAGGAACATCGCCGACGACCACAGCGCCCGCTCCGACGAGCGCATTCTCGCCGACCGTCACGCCGGGCAGGAGGGTCGCATTCGCCCCGATTTTCGCGCCGCGCTTGATCGTCGCGCCGCGCAATTGCTCCTTCACGTTTCGCGAGCGGGGATAGCGCGCATTCGTCACGACGACGTTGGGCCCGAGCCAGCAGCCCTCTTCCAGGACTGTAAATTCAGGCACAAAGACGTTCGAGTGCAGGCGCACGTTGTCACCGATCTTGACGTGGTGCTCGACAATCGTGTGCGAGCCGATACTGACATTGTTGCCGATCTGGTTGTCCTCGCGCACGAGGGCGCCGTGCCCGGTCTGAAAGTCATCACCAATGACGTTGCCCGCGTAAATAACCGTGTGCGAGCGAATGACCGCCCGCGCGCCCAGCCGCGTTTCCAATTCACCCGGCTTTTGCCCGCGCGGCGGCTCGCCGACGATGCAGAACTCGCCGATGCTCGCGCCCGCGCCGAGCGTTACGTTCGGATGGACCAAAATGGAATCGGGTGGTTTCATATTAACATCTTGGCGGTGCAGACTTCCGAAGTTTTGGAAACTTCGGAAGTCTAGGTCCCCGCAATTTTGACGACGGCACCGTTCTTGTCCAGCGACTCTTGCGCTGCCTCCAGCACCTGAATGACGCGCAGTCCGTTCTCGCCGTCGGTGCGCGGCCGCTTGCCCGTCCGGACGCATTCGACGAAATGGGCGCACTCGTTGCGGAGGGGCTCGCTCAGGTCGATCTTGGGGATATAGATGTCCCCGCTGTGGATTTTCAACTGGAACTCGCCGTAATCCGACCCGCGCTTGTACACCCCTTTGTCATAGATGCGCAATTTCGCTTCCGCGTCCACGTCGTCGTACACGATCATCTTTTCCGAACCGACAATCGTCATCTGCCGAGTCTTGGAGGGATCGAGCCAGGAGGCGTGCACATGCGCCAGTACTTTGTGGGGGAAAGAGAGCGTCACGAAAACGACATCCTCGATGTCCTCACTCAAATAGTTCGCGCCGCGCGCGCTGACTTGGAGAGGCATCGCCCCCAATACGTACAACAATATCGAGATATCGTGGGGCGCAATAGACCACAGCGTATTAATATCGCGCTGGACGCGCCCCAGGTTCACGCGGTTGGCATACGCATAGTACACGTCGCCGATCGCCCGCTGTTCGACCAATTCCCGGATTTTCCAGACGGCGGGGTTGTGCTCGAACGTATGCCCGACCATGAGCACCCGCTGCTGACGCTCCGCCAGCGTGATCAGCTGCCGTGCTTCCGTGGACGACATGGCAAGCGGCTTTTCAACCAGCACGTGCTTGCCGCGCCCGAGCGCGGCGCGGGCGATGTCAAAGTGCGTGCGCACCGGCGTCGAGACCGCGACCGCGTCCAGCGTTGGATCGGCAAGGAGTTCGTTATAATCGCCGTAGGTTCGGGCGCGGTACAGGCGGGCCGGCTCTTCGAGCCGCTTGGCGTCGAGGTCGGCAACGGCGACGAGCTGCGCCTCCGGCAGTTGGTGGAAATTGCGCGCCAGGTTCGGACCCCAATAGCCGTACCCAACCAACCCGATACGCGTGGGCTCGTTCATTCCAGGTACCCCAGTGTCTGCAATTTGGCGATCACCTTCGCGGCGCTCTGCTCCGGCGTTTCCTGATCGCTGCGGATGACGACTTCGGGATGGAGCGGCGGCTCGTATGGGTCGTCGACCCCCGTAAAATTCTTGATCTCACCCGCGAGCGCTTTTTTATACAACCCCTTGACATCACGCTCAGAGAGCACGTCGATGGGACAATCGCAATAGACCTCGACAAAACGCCCGCCCACGCGCGCGCGGTTCTCGTCGCGGATGACGCGATAGGGAGAGATGGCAGCCGCGATGGCGACCACGTCATTGCGCGTCAGCAGTTCGCAGACGAACCCGATGCGGCGGATGTTCGTATCGCGGTCTTCTTTGCTAAAGCCCAATCCCTTCGACAAGTTCTCCCGCACGACATCGCCATCCAGCACTTCGACTTTGCGGCCGCGGGTGCGCAGTTCCTTTTCGACCAGGCGCGAAATGGTTGTCTTGCCCGCGCCCGATAGTCCCGTGAACCAGATTGTAAATCCTGTGATCAAACGATTCTCCTATCCATTATCATTGAGAGACTTGCGTCCCGCTTCAGGGGACGCCGAAACCGGTACGCTTTCATCTCCAGAATTCCAGATTGGAGACCGCTTTGCGAAAAACGCGCGCGCTGACAAATAACATGTCAGTATGACGGCGCTGTACTGCAATCGCGCGACGTGCGTCCGGTAGCGCTCGTTGTCGCCAAAATTGAAGGCCGAGGAAAAGAGAGCGGCGTACAGCACCGTCACGATCGCGAACCAAATCCAGACGGCGGTAGAGGTTTCGGCGCGGCGCGTGAACTGGACGAATGCCAACACCAGGGGCGAGATGAAAAAGAGCGCCATCCACGCTTGGTGCACGCGCGTATCCAGGAACCATTTCACCCAATCGAACGAAATCGGCAATTGGTAGTTCTGGCGGCCCAAACCAAGTTTCCAGAACTGGAGGAAGGACTGCCAAAAGACGCCCATATAATCCAGCGGGTGCTGAATTATCATTTGCAGACTCATCGCGGTCAGAATCTGCGACAGCCCCGCCCAGGTCGTGCCGCGCTCGGACAACATCTCACGGTAGGCGAAAAAGATGGTGCCGGAATGGTTGCCCCGGACGGCAATGCGGTCTGCCCGATAATCCAGGTAAATCGAGGCGAGATCGCGATAGAGCGGCGGCGCCTGTTCCATAAAAGGACCTACCATCTGCGTGAGGTTGTATCCGCTGATGGTCGATGGAGTGAAATACCCGTCTACCTGATAATTCCGGACGCTCCAGGCAAGGACGAGCGCGGCGGGAATGACGAGAACGAGCGATAGGGATGTTGGATAACGACTAAAGTCGTTACTACTAGTTCGAGTATCGATCTGC
>JBLMXX010000055.1:0-5241 GCA_050257995.1 Acidobacteriota bacterium
TTGGACGGCGGTCGAATTCGTGGGATGGGCTTATTATAGCATGGTCCTCGCTTGGATGAAATCTGGCTAATCCCTTGGCCGCGGTCGAATTGGGCTGTTCTTGACTTTGATCGTAAATGAAGTACAATTTCCCCAGGAATGAGGTGCTGTCAGGGGTTCGATTTCGGCGGCTCCATTTTGCTTTTCGCCGGCGGTGACTATGAAGTACCACGGCATTTGGTCCAGCGCGGGGGTCTTTTACCTTACGACGGCTCTATTGCTGACCGCCGTCGTCCTCCGTTCGATCCTCGTCTACGGCACTAGTCCTGTCCTGCCGCAAGCGCTCTTCGCCCTTATCGCGTGGTCAGTCCTCTTTATCACAGAGCGCGAAATCTCTCGACGCCTGACGAACTATTTCACTTTTTATCTCTTCTTCCAGACCGCGCTGACCTTTTTCCTCTTGTCCCTCCCCGGCTCTCCGGATTCATACGCCGTTCTGTTTTTCACTCTGAGCATGCAAGCCGTACCGCGGCAGACTCTGCCCGTCGCGATGATGTGGCTCTGTCTCTTTGTCGCACTAACCGCGGTAGCGATTGCTCGGGCATACGGGCCTGTCCAGGGAGTTGTGTATGGGCTCATCTATGGCGCTGGCATCGCGCTCTTTGCGTCGTATGCCCATGCCGCGGAGCGCGCACGGTCGGGTCGCACACATAATGAAAAGCTCGCGCGCCGGATCGAGGAGGCGAATCGCCAGTTGCAGCAGTATTCGCAGCAGGTCGAACGCTTGGCCGCGACGCGGGAGCGACAGCACCTCGCCCGCGACTTGCACGATTCGGTCACGCAGACCATATTCAGCATGACCCTGACCACACAGTCCGCGCTCCTCCTGCTGGCTCGCGATCCGAGTCGCGCCGGCGCGCAGCTTGACCGTCTGAACCAACTCGCACAAAGCGCGCTCGCCGAGATGCGCGTGCTGGTCAGCAGGTTGGACCGTGATGCGGTCGCGGAGCGAGGACTCGCCGCCGCGCTCCGCGAGCTCTCGTCGCGTCCCGAGATGGAGAGCCTCGACATGTCGCTTGAGGTTCAGGGCCGTCAACCCGTGAGGGGCGCGGAAGAGCAAGGCTTGTTCCGAATCGCTCAGGAGGCGCTCAACAATGTGGCAAAGCATGCGCGGACGGATCGCGCATGGGTCCGCTTGTGCCTGGACGAGCCGCCGTGGATGGAAATCGAGGACTGTGGGTGCGGTTTCGACGTCGAGTCAGGCCAAGAGCGCGGCGGCGTCGGCTTGAAAAGCATGCGCGAACGCGCTGCCGAAATCGGATGGAAGGTCGAGGTAGTGTCACATCCCGGCTCTGGCACGCGCATTCGCGTGGAAAAGAGGTCAGCATGACGGATCCCATCAAGGTTCTTATCGCAGATGACCACCAGGTCGTCCGCCAGGGACTATGCACCTTTCTCGAACTGCACGAGGATATTGTCGTGGTCGGCGAGGCGGATAATGGCGCGACGGCGGTAGAGATGGCAGTCTCGCTTGCGCCCGATGTCGTGTTGATGGATCTGGTGATGCCGAAGATGGACGGAGTGACGGCGACCCGCGAGATCAAGGCATGCGTAGCCAATACCCATGTCATCGCGCTGACCAGTTTCGCGGAAGACGCGCAAGTGTTCCCCGCTATCCAGGCGGGCGCGTCCAGCTATCTGCTCAAGGATGTCTCGCCGGAGGAACTGGTCGACGCGATTCGCGCCGTCCATCGCGGTGAAACACGCCTGCACCCGGATATCGCCCGCAAGCTGCTCGATCAGGTTGCGCATCCGCCTGCGGCCCCATCGAGCGCCACAAGTGACCTGACCGAACGCGAGCGCGAGGTAGTGTCCCTGGTGGCGCAGGGATGCAGCAATCAGGAAATCGCCAATCGGCTCATCATCAGCAGCAAAACGGTCAAAACGCACATCAGCAATATTCTGAGCAAGCTCGGGCTGGAAGACCGGACCCAACTCGCGATCTTTGCACTCAAGAACGGCTTTGTCGGGCGAAAATAAATGGCTCAGGAATCGCGTGTGTCTTCGACTGCCCCTGTGGCTACACGTCCCAGTTCGATTGGCGTTGTCGCGGTCTATTTGTTTTTCGCTGCGCAAGTGGCGCGCACCCTCACATCCCCGAATATCGGGAACGACATCGGCAGCTATATCATTCTTTTTGCGATCTTTATCATCCTGTACAGTCTTGTGCTGTCCCATCCCAACCTCCCTTATGCTCTGTTGCATGGGTACCTGCTGTTCCAGTCCGGGCTGACAATGGCTCTCCTCTCTCTCGGTCCCGAGATCGATTCCATCACCGTGCTCTTTATCTTGCTCGCCTACCAAGTCCCACTTGTCTTTGTGGGTCGGCTTCGTTGGATATGGGTTACAGTCCTCACTCTGGCGATCCCCACCTCGGTTGTCGTTTTCCTGGGTCCCCTGCGTGGCTTGTCCGCGGGCCTGGTTCCAATGGCGGTCAGCATCCTCGTACCCGCGATCGTCGCGGCGAATGAAGAAATTGAGCGCGCGCGCGTTCAGAGCGAAGGGCTGGTCAAGGAATTGCAGGAAACGCATCGCCAACTGCAGCAGCACGCCGATCAGGCGGAGGAGATGGCCGCGCTGGAGGAACGCAGTCGCCTCGCGCGGCAACTGCACGACTCGGTGTCGCAGTCAATTTTCGCCATCACGCTGAATACACGCGCGGCGCAGATGCTTTTGGCACGCGAGCCTGAAAAGGTACGCCCCCAGCTCGAGCAGCTTCAGGCTCTATCCCAGGATGCGCTTGCCCAAATGCGCCAGTTGATTGCTCAGATGCGCCCATAAGAGAACCAGTCCCGAGTTACCCGGAAGGTGTAGTATGCCTTTCGGTTTTTTTATTTCCCTACATCGCAGGTCGTATCCCACTACATCTCGGGACCTAGAAGAGAAATGCATCGAGAGACCGTCGGTGGATACGTGTAATTTCCGATGTGCGATGCCGGGACTGGGCGTATGATGCGCACAAGACGATCTAAGGAGCACCCTACGACTAACTCGGTTTCACGACTGCGAGTTCTCATTGTGGACGATATGGCCCAGGTACGCCAGGACCTTCGCCTGCTGCTTGAGCTGACGGGGATGATCGAAATTGTCGCGGAGGCGGCGGACGGCCGGCAAGCCATCGAGCTGGCGCAAGTTCTCCGCCCGGATGTCGTGGTGATGGATTTGGCTATGCCGGTGATGGACGGGTTCATCGCCACACGTGAGATCAAGGAACGCGGCTCGGCACGGAGGATCGTCGTGCTCAGTGTCCATGGAGAGGCAGAGAGTCTCCAACTCGCTCTCGAGGCGGGAGCCGATGCGCTCATCGTCAAGGGCGCTCCATTGGAAGCTCTTGTGAACGCCATCGTCACAACCCAAGACCGGATTAAAACATGAAAGGAAACTTTTATCAAGGAGGTCCATCATGCAAACGACAATTTCTGCGCCCGCTCGCACGATTCCACTTGCAGCGGAGTCTGCCGTCAAAGCAACCGGGCGCTTGCTCTTCGTCGACAACATTCGCGTGCTCTTGACCGTTCTCGTGCTCCTGCATCACCTCATGATCACGTATGCCGGGACCGGCGGCTGGTACTATAAAGAGGGCCTACAGGATTTCGCAACGACCGCGGTGGGCGCGTGGTTCACCGCAGTCAACCAGGCATTCTTCATGGGGCTCTTTTTGCTGGTCTCCGCCTACTTTGTCCCGGGCTCGTATGACCGCAAAGGCGCATGGCACTTTTTCAAAGACCGCCTGATCCGGCTTGGTATTCCGCTCGCGATTTACAGTTGGATTCTGAATCCTGTGTTCGTCTACCTGCTCTATGGTGGGTCCGGCGTCTCCTTCTTTGACTATTACCCGCGTATCTATTTCAGCGAGAACCCATTCATCGGGTCAGGT
Organism: Acidobacteriota bacterium; assembly: GCA_050257995.1. GTDB lineage: Bacteria > Chloroflexota > Anaerolineae > UBA4142 > UBA4142 > JBLMXX01. The sequence goes on from JBLMXX010000055.1 coordinate 3,917, forward strand.
CCGACGTGGTTCATCGAAACGCTCCTTATCTTTTCGCTCATATATGTCGCGTGGCGGGTCGCCACTCGGAATCGGCCCGTTCAGCCGGTCAAGGATTGTCCATTCCCCAGTAATCGATCCATCGTGTTGTTTGCGTTGCTAATGTCCGTGCTCGCATTCCTGGTGCGTATCGTCTTTGTGGTGGACGAGTACAATTTCGCACCACTGAACTTGCAGCTTGCCTTTTTCGCCCAGTACATTGCTCTCTTTATTGTTGGGCTGATTGCGTACCGGCGGAATTGGCTAGTGAATCTTCCGGACGCCACGGGTCGCCTGTGGGTGCGCGCTGCCGTATTCTTCGCTTTGGCATGGTGGCCCATAATGCTCATCACCGATGCGCCGTCCAACATCATGCCCTTCAAAGGCGGCTTGCACTGGCAATCTTTTGCCTCTGCCACTTGGGAATCGTTCATATGCGTTTCTATCTCGATCTCCCTCGTCTACCTGTTCCGGCGCCATCTTAACCACCAGGGGTCGGCGGCAATGTTCTTCTCGCGCAACGCGTACACCGCTTACCTGATCCATCCCTTTATACTTGTGCCCGCCGCGCTTGCGGTTCAGAGCGTGATGCTATATCCGTTGCTCAAATGGGTGTTGGTTGGGATCGTCGTCGTGCCGCTCTGTTTTGGACTGGGTCAGTTGATTCGCAAATTGCCATACACCGAGCGCGTGTTGTGAGCGTCTGGTAGGAATCGCAGTAAGAAGGTTGACCATGATTGCAAAATCGCACACCTGGAAATCGATAGCGTTCGGCGATGTCGGTATTCTGCTCTTGCTGGGGGTAGCGCGCATCATCCCGCTCTTTCTGACGAATGGAGAACTGGGATGGCATCGCGACGAGCTCGACATTCTCGATAATTCACGCTATCTGGATTGGGGATACGTGTCCTATCCGCCGTTCGCCCCCTTCGTCGCCCGTGTCGCGCTCACACTCTTTGGACCCTCCCTCCTTGGGATACGGTTGTTCTCCACCCTCGCGATGGCACTCGCCGTCGTGCTGGCCGGACTGATCGCACGCGAACTGGGAGGCGGACGTCTGGCGCAGGTCACGGCGGCGGTCGCCACGGCGATCTCGCCCGTTGCTTTCCTGGGAGGGGTACTCTTCGGTTATTCGCCCCTGGATGTGGTGTGGTGGGTGCTGCTGGCTTACCTGATGGTCCGGTTGCTGAAATCGAACAATCCGCGGTGGTGGCTCGCCATCGGCGCCGTGATCGGCATTGGCATGATGACCAAATACACCATCGCGTTTCTAGTCGCAGGCATCATGGCTGGAGTGCTCCTCACCC
>JBLMXX010000056.1:0-4827 GCA_050257995.1 Acidobacteriota bacterium
CCGAGCCGCTGCCGACGACCAGCGTCTATGTTGTCCGACCCGGCGACACATTATCTTCGATTGCGCGGCGGGCCGGGACGGCAGTGGAAACAATCCTGCGTGCGAACGGTCTTGTCAACCCTAATTTCATCTACAGCGGACAGCGGCTGAATCTAGCATCGCGAAGCACACCAATCTCGAATGAGCCGGCGCCCGCCCCTAGCGCGCCGGCAACGAATCCGGCGAGCAACGGCAGATGGATTGAAGTAAGTCTTTCCCAGCAGAGGATTGCAGCCTACGAAGATACTCGCGCGGTGCGGTCGGCGCTCGTTTCGACAGGAGTTGCAAGAACACCTACTCCGGTCGGGCAATTCAAGATCTATGTAAAATACAAATCACAGACGATGTCGGGTGGAAGCAAGGCGTCCAACGACTATTATTATCTACCGAATGTGCCGAATGTAATGTATTTCTACGAGGCGTATGCTTTGCACGGTACCTATTGGCATCGGAACTTTGGACAACCGATGAGCCGCGGCTGCGTAAACCTGTCGCTGGCAGATGCCGAGTGGTTCTTTAATTGGGCGGACGTCGGCACGCCCGTCGTCGTTCACAATTAGGCAAACGCGCTATTTGGTGCTATTCGACAAACCCCATTCGATTTCGAATGGAGGCAAACTTTTTGAAGGAGAGACAAGTCATGGAAAAAGACGTGGTGTGCGGAATGACCGTTGACCCCAAGACCGCGGGGGGGAAATCGGAGTACCAGGGCAAGACATACTATTTCTGCTCAAAAGGATGCAAAGCTACGTTCGACAAGAATCCTGCCAAGTACGTGAGCGCGCAACCCGGCGAGCACGCGGGACATCATCATTAGTGCGATGGTGCAATCGTTTGATCTCGCATAGTTCAAATATTGCATTACTCAACAATCGCACTATTCATCCGGCAAATGCATCCACCGATCTTGCAGGGTCTTTTAAATAAACTTTGGTGGAGACGACCGTGACTCGCGCATTGCGAGATAAACAGGATTTGCGGAATCGCTTGCAGAGCGCGCAGGGACATATGCGCGCGATCGAGAAGATGATCGCGGACGATGCGCCCTGCCCTGAGATTCTGCACCAGATGCTCGCCGTGCGCGGCGCGATGTGCGCCATCCGACGGGAGTTGTGGCGTACCTATCTACTGGCCGGGGACTGCGACCTGCAGTCCAATGAAGCAGAGCGGCGGATTCGGGCGTGGCGCGAATTGCACGAGACCCTGGTCGGGAAACCCGGGGCATGAACGCGTTTTGGAGACACCGCCTGGGATGGGCTTTCGCCGTGGTTCTCGCCGGCGCCATGGTCATTTGGGTGGCGGCGCAAATTGCGACGCGCAATGCGCCGCCGCGTATCGGGGGTGCGGCGCCTGACTTTACGCTGGAATCCACCGAAGGGCAAAAGGTATCGCTTGGGGCGCAGCGCGGCAAGCCAACGGTCGTCGTGTTCGTCGCGTCGTGGTGCGAGGTATGCCGTAAAGAAATGCCGACGATGGGAGAAACATTCCGTGCTCACCAGGAGCACGGCGTCGTTTTTATCGGCGTGGATATTTACGAGGATTACGTGGTCGCGCAGCGGTTCAGTCAAGAATTCCAATTGCCCTTCCCGCTGCTCGTCGACGCCTATGGCGAGGTGACGAAACAATATCACGTGAATGGGACGCCGACGACGTTCTTCATCAACCGCGCTGGAATCATTCGTGACGTGGTCGTGGGAGGGCCGCTCGACCGCGCCTACCTCGATAAAGAGATCATGCCGCTGCTCGAGATCGCCGCTAGATAATCCTGCCCCCACACCTCACCCAAGAGACGCGCGCCGCGCCAAATTGCCTATTCGCAAACGCGCTAATTGGCGGTTATGCTTTCCCTCCAACCGGTTTAGAATATCCTCAGTGCGCAATGACCTGCTCACTTTAAGGAGGCACCGTATGCTCAAGCGATTGACGATCTTTTCCCTCTTCGCGATGCTCTTCCTCGGCATTACCTCACCCGCACTCGCCGAAGAACCACCCAAGATTTCCGCGATGGATGTTTCTGTTTGGCCCGAATACGATCAACCCGGCGTCCTGGTTCAATACCAGGGCGATCTCGCCGTGAAAGCGGACAAGTCGAATCCTCTCGAATTGTATTTCTTCGTCCCCAAAGGTGCAGGCGTCGGCGCGGCGTGTGCGATCCAATCGAACGGTAATCATACCAACGAAACGTGGAAAGAGTCCGAAGCGGACAACGACCTGACCAAAGTCACCTTCAAGGTGACCGAGCCGCAGTTCCACGTCGAATATTATTACAACCCGCTTCCCGCGTCCACGGACAAAAAGTTTTCATTTGCCTATACCGCCGCTTTGCCTGCCGATGAGGTGGACCTGGCAATTCAGCATCCGCTCAAGGCGACGAATTTCGTCCTGGCGCCCGACGCGCCGAATACGCATCAAGACCAGGACGGATTCACTTACCACGCGTATAGTTTCAAGCCGGTAACGGTGGGGCAAAAGCTCTCCACAGAGGTTGCCTATACCAAGACTGATCCCAAGCCCTCCGTCTCGGGCAACAAACCCGCATCCTCGACTGGCGCCGCGAACACCACCAGCGACAGCGGTGTCAACCTCAATCAGGTCATCGTCATCGTGACCTTTGTCGTGATGGCAGGCATCATCGCTTACTTTGTTTGGGAGCGAAACAACCGGAAGGCCCAGCTGCACTATGCCCGCGCGGAATCATATGAACCCGCGCCACAGGCAGGTGTGCTGGCAGACAACGGATTTTGTACTCAATGCGGTAACGCGATGCACTCGGGTGATCGATTCTGCGCACGGTGCGGTAGCGCGGTGACAGAAATCTAATCCCTTCCTCCTTGGATGCCTGGGAGAGGTGCACTGCCTCCTCCTCTCCAAGGCACGGCAAGGTCAAGAATAACAGGAGAATGATGACCGGAAAAATCGCTTTGCTGGGGCTTGGGGTACTCGCAATTTTTATCTTTGGCAATTTCTATTTTCAATTGTCCGGAGGTCCCTCGCGTACGCAATCGGCGCGGCTCGATCCCTACGGCGAGATCAGCATCCACCTTGAGACGGAGCCCGATCCGCCCAAGACCGGCGGGATTCCGCTGACGCTGCATATCACGGATCAGAACGGCAAGGGCATTGAGGTAGATCAAGTCCAGTATGAGTATGCGTTCCAAGATCGAGAGATCAAGACCCTGAAAGCTGAGAGCATGGGTGTTGGTGCGTTCAAGGCAGTGGCGGCTCTGACCGACGTGGGCGAGTGGCAAGTGCGCGTGACCCTTTTCAAAGGCAGCCAACAGACGCATGTGAAATTCACGCTGCGTGTGGGCGCAAACATATAGGAGATCGGAAATGAATTGGAAATTGGTTTTACTTGCGAGTGCCTTTGCACTCCCCGTGCTGCTGCTTGCCGGATGTGCCGGTATCCCGACGCCGACTGCTGCGCCTGCGCCGACGAAAGCGCCGACCGCCACCAGCCCGGCCGCGAGCAACCCCGCCGCGTCATCGGCGTCCAAGTCGAGCACAGCGGCCTTTGAACCCCAATCGAACGCAGGCGGGAGCGTGACGGTGGATGTGAAACCGACTACGCTTATGGTCGGCGAGCCGGTGGTGTTTGATGTGGCGATGAACACGCACTCGGTGGACCTGGCAGACGATCTGACCAAGATCAGCATCCTGCGCGACGATGCGGGTCGGGAATACAAAGCCACCGCGTGGGACGGTCCAGGGGGCGGCGGGCACCATCGCGAAGGGTCGCTGAAATTCGCTGCGCTGACCACCAAGCCCAAGTATGTCGAGTTGGTCATCAAGGGCCTCGCCCAAGTCCCCGAACGCGTCTTTAAATGGGATCTCCCGTAGAGCCGCAATGACCCAAGTCGACCCGTTCCCGCGGTCCGAACCTTCACAGTGGACGGCACGCGATGTCCTCATGGTGGTCGCGGCGCTGGCCCTGCTTGCCGGTGTGACAGCGGCGGTCGCGCGGCGCGAGGAATGGACCGCTCTCGTCGGCGCCAATGCTTCCATCCCCGTCTCGATCGCGACGCTCACGACCAGTGACTTCCATTCCCTTGCCTTCGATCCGCGGGACCCCGACATTATCTATTTCGGTCATCACCAGGGTGTGCTCAAGAGCACGGACGGCGGCAAGACCTGGAATCCGGTCCTGAAGCAGGGCGACGCTATGAGTCTGGTCGCGCTCGAGAATTCCCTGATCCTGGCGGGGCACGAAGTATTTATGCGGGGCGACGGAGCGGGTGCGGTGTGGAACTTTGTCGGGACGAATTTGCCGGATGAGGATATGCACGGCTTTGCGGTTTCGCCCGCAGACCTAAAGACCTTCTTCGCCTTCATCGTGAGCTACGGCTTGTGGCGCAGCGCAGATGCGGGCGCAACGTGGACGTTGGTCTCGAAGGAATTGCCCGATACGGTGCTCGCGCTCGCGATCGTTCCGACTACGCCCGAGACCCTGTACGCCGGGACCATGGACAAGGGATTGCTGAAGAGCCTGGATGGAGGCAAGACCTGGAAGCCGGTGAACACCTTGAGCATGAAAATGGTGCTCGGACTCGCACAAGACCCACGCGATCCGCGCATCCTGTTCGCCGGGACCGAAGGGGGGCTGTATCGGAGCAACGCGGACGGAACAACGTGGACGCGGGTGGGACTGGCGGGCAAAGATATCGCGACCGTTGCGATCAGCCGCGCGAACCCGGCGCGCATCCTGGTCGTGGATGGACAGGGACGGGTGTATCGCAGCGACAACAGCGGTGCAACCTGGAATGGCAAGTAGTCCCAGGGGATGAGGAA
>JBLMXX010000057.1:0-6145 GCA_050257995.1 Acidobacteriota bacterium
GCGGGCTGGAGGAGTACACCCGCTCTCCCGAAGGCGCCGCGTATGCGATTGCCGACTGCCCGATGCACGAAGAGCCGTTGCACCTGGTGCCGCACTCGCTTCGCTCGGACTTTTTGGCGGAATATCAGCTTCACGTCGAAGGGGAACTATGTCCTATGTGTGCGCTCAACCTCCGTCAGAAATACAACAGCGACATCTATTCAGTGCCAGTCAAGCGCATCCATTTCTCGGAACGCGAGCGGATGGGCATCGGCACCTTTGTGCCGGCAGACCCAAAGTCGCAGGATATTACCGAGCTGGTCGGCTCGATCGACCTTTCGACCATCGGCGAGTTCGGCGCCGAATCCGACCCGCGGGCCTATCGTTTTGACGGCGAGTTGAACGTCGCCAACCGCGGCTTGATGGAATTCATCGAAATGCTCAAGGCAGACGAACGGTTCTTGTACGTCCTCCTGACGCTGTCGCAGGAAAAGAACATCAAGACCGGACGCTTTCCGTTAATTTATGCGGACGAGTGCGTGGTAGCGCATACGAACGAGTCGGAATTTAACGCCTTCATGGCAGACAAGAAATCCGAAGCCCTGCAAGACCGCATGATCGTCGTCCGGATGCCCTACAATCTCCGCGTGTCCGCCGAGCAAAAGATCTACGATAAACTCTTGCGCCAATCGAACATCAGCGGCATTCACATCGCTCCCCATACCCTGTCCGTCGCTTCCATGTTCGCGGTAATGACGCGATTGGAAGAGCCCAAAATGAAAGGGCTCACGCTCGTCAAAAAGATGAAGTTGTACGACGGCGCGGAGGACGTCGAAGGCTTTCGCCAGAAGGACATAAAGCAGATCAAGGAGCAGACGGAACGGGAAGGGATGGATGGCATCTCGCCGCGATTCATCATCAACCGGATTAGTGCCGCGTTCACCCGCCCCGGGGCGACCTGTGTCAACCCCATTGACGCCCTGCGCGTCATTAAAGAAGGGATCGAATCGCACAGCGGGCTGCACAAGGAGCAGAAGGAACGCTATATCAACCTGATTGCCGATGCGCGCAAAGAGTACGACGAAGTGGCGCGCACGGACGTGCAAAAAGCCTTTTTCGTTTCATTTGAAAAGGAAGCCCAAACCCTGCTGGATAATTATTTGGATAATGTCGAAGCGTACCTGGACGATGCCCGGCTGTCCGATCCCATTACCGGGGAAGAGGTTCCGCCGAACGAAAAACTGATGCGCTCCATTGAGGACAAGGTCAAGGTGTCGGAGAGCGGGAAAGATGCCTTCCGCAACGAGATTTTCCGCAAAGTCGCCATGGCGGAACGACGCGGCGACACGTTCGACTACCGCACGCATGACAAACTGCGCGAGGCCATCGAAAAGCAGTTGTTCGACGAGCGCCGCGACACCATTAAATTGACTGTTTCATCCCGGAATCCCGACCCGGAGCAACTGCGCAAGCTCAACCAGGTTGTAGATATGCTCATTTCGCGCGAGGGCTATTGCCCGGTTTGCGCGAATGAATTGCTCAAATATGTTTCGTCCCTGCTGGCGCGAGAAAAATAGTGTCAATGAGCCAACGAACCAATGAGCCAACATCCCAATGAAAGCGATTGGCGATTCTGTATTGGCTCATTGGGAAATTGGACAATTGGCTCATTGACAGGGGTGTAGTATGACTGTTGCGATTTCGACTGCGTCTATTCCGTGGGACTTGCGCCGTCGCGGGCTCAAGGACTCGATCCGGCACGACAAGCGGGTCCGCGAGGCCATCAAGCAAAATCTGCGCGAATTGATCGGCGAGGAGACGATCATCACGTCGGATGGGCAAAAGATGGTCAAGATTCCCGTGCGCTACCTCGATCAATATCGCTTTATCTTCGATCGCGCCACCAACGGGCGCGGAGTCGGGCAGGGACCCGGTAACGTCGGCGATGTGATCGCGTCGGATGAGGAAGGGACGGCGCCCGGTCAGGCGGGGAACCAACCGGGCCAGGAAATTTACGAAGCCGAGATGTCCCTCGACGAATTGACCCGCATGATGCTGGAAGACCTTGCCCTTCCATGGTTGGAGGAAAAGACCAAGGACCAGGTCAAGACCACGACGGTCCGCTACGAGGATATTCGCAAAAAAGGTCCTCTGGTCAACCTGGACTGGCGCCGCACTCTGAAGGAAAACCTAAAGCGGCAGTCGGCAAAAGGCGGAAATCGCATCGGCAAAATCACAGATGATGATCTGCGCTTTCGCGTGCCTCAAGTGCATGAGGAATTCCACTCGAACTGCGCGATCTACTTGATGATGGATCGCAGCGGCTCGATGACCACCGAAAAGAAATACATTACCAAGAGTTTCTTCTTCTGGATGGTGCGGTTCCTGAAATTAAAGTATCGGACCGTGGAAACCATTTTTATCGCGCATGACACCGAAGCCGCCATCGTGCCGGAAAAGGATTTCTTCCTCCTCTCGAACAGCGGAGGCACCATGTGCAGTAGCGCGTACGCGCTCGCGCTGGACCATCTCACGAAATTTCACCCCGCCACGCGCTGGAACAATTACATCTTTCATTTCTCCGATGGCGACAACTTTGCCGACGACAACCCGCGCTGCATGCACTTGATCAAAGAACTGCTCAAAGTGAGCACGATGGTGGGCTATGGCGAAGTGAACTATGACGAGTTCTTTTCCGGGAACTCGGGCCGCGGCTTGTACCGGGCACCGCAGTGGAGCACCCTGGTCCGCGAGTTCAAGTCCATCGACCATCCACGGTTTGTGACGGTCACGATCGACCGGCGCGAGCAAGTGTACGAGGCCCTACGCGAATTTCTAAAGGTCCGCGAGATCGCATAAGGGTTTTGATAAATCTGCATTAAAGAGGTTTGCCGAGTGTTCGAAGATCGATTGCAGGACGTTGAAAAACTAGCCGCCGATGCGGGGCTCAAGCCCTTTCACACCTACTTTGAGGTTATACCGCTCGACATCATGCACGAGATTGCCGCGTACGGCTTGCCCACGCGTGCCCAGCACTGGAGTTACGGCAAAGTCTACAATCATCACAAAATCCACGGCGAAATGGGGTTGTCCAAGATTTACGAGATCGTCCTGAATAATGATCCCTGTTTTGCCTTCTTACTGGACTCGAACGAAGAGATCGAAAACATTCTGGTCGCTGCCCACGTGCTCGCCCACAGCGATTTCTTTCGCAACAATGTCTACTTTGACGGCACTAACCGGAACATGGTAAACGAGGCGGTCGACCACGCGCGTCGCATTGACGAATACATCGATCGATACGGGCTCGAGCGCGTCGAGCATATTATGGATATTGGATTTGCCCTCGACCGCCATATCGACTCGTACAAGGGGCTGAGCCGCAAGCGGTACCCCGAACGCCAGGTCGTCGAAAAAGAGGTCGTCCAGTCCGTCTACGCGGACCTTTTTGGTGAGGAACGGCTTTCGATGACCACGGAGGTGATCGGCGACAAGATTCCGCCCCATCCCGAGAAGGACCTCCTGTGGTTTCTCGCCAACTACACCCCCGTCGAGTCGTGGGAAAAGGACGTTCTCGAAATCATCCGCGAAGAGTCATACTACTTTTTCCCGCAGTTTGAGACCAAAGTCCTGAATGAGGGATGGGCGTCCTACTGGCATGCAGAACTGCTGAACCGGTACGGCGACCTGACCCCGCACGAGACGATTGAATTTGCACGACTCCATTCGGCGGTCGTCCAGCCCGGCAGTGCAGTCCAGCTCAATCCATATTATCTCGGCTACAAGATCCTGGTGAATATCAAAGAGCGCTGGGACGCGATGTATGCCGCGGGAGAATCCAAACTCGACGGGTTTGCCAAGTTATTCGAGGTCCGCGCGACCGAGAATGACATCTCCTTCCTCTCGAATTATTTGACCAAGGAACTCGCCGCCAAGCTCAAGTTGTTCACCTATGGCTACGCCGACGAGGACGACGAGGACGAAAAGGACGTCGAGATCAAGAGTCGCGAGTATGACGAAGTCATTCGCCAATTGCTGGCGCCGCGCTACAATTACGGAGCGCCCAAGATCGTCATTACCGAGGTGGTCAACGGCGAATTACATCTGCGTCACGAAAAGGGATCGCTGGGGGATCTCGACTTGCGCTATGCCGAAAAGACGATGGGATATATTCACGAATTGTGGAAAGCGAGTGTCATCCTCTTTGCGACTCAGGGAGAGCGTTTGGTCAAACTGATCTACGGGTCCGGCGGGTTCAAGGTGGAAAAATAAAAACGGGGTTGCAGGGCGGTTCGGACTGGTCAGGTCTCGCCTTCGGTGAGACCTGATATTTTTTAAAGAGGTGCCTCTTGTGAATTAGCATAAATTCGGTTATAATAGGCTTGAAAGACTTGACTTCGCCCCCTGGAGTAGCGAGAACGCCAAACCTCACCTTCTTTAAGGAAGGAAGAGAAGACGCTCATGGGTCATTGTTGCCACAATTCGGCTGTTCTTTCTCGGGCGGCGAACACCTGTTGTTTGATGCGTCTGCGCGTGTTGGCAGCAGGTGTTTTGTTGTTTTGGAAACCTTTACTACCGTCCGGAACGGTAATGCACAGCCATCATCTTCCTTTCTCGTTTCATCGAGTGATATTATATGAGTTCAGTACTCGGACAACTTGCGGGCGTCGCAAGGGAGTTTGGCTCGATGCCGCGTAGCGACCCCGACTTGGTAAAGGCGTGTCTGAAAGGGGACCAAGAAGCCTGGAATGAAATGGTCAGTCGTTACGGGCGGCTGGTTTATGCCATCCCCCGCCGTCACGGGCTCTCCCCCGCCGATTCCGACGAGGTTTTTCAGAACGTCTTTACCATTGCGCTGCGCCAACTAGCCACTTTGCGCGATCGGAAACTGCTGGCTGCCTGGCTGATCACCATTGCCCATCGAGAGTCCCAACGCTTTGGCAAGCGTATTTATGCGCACTCTGAGCTTGACGATTCCCTGCCTGACGATGGGGTCGCTCCTGATGAGCAAGTGGAGGATTGGGAGCGAAATCTACTCGTTCGCGAGGCGATCAGCCAGCTCGAGTCCCGCTGCCGCGATCTGCTGACGGCGCTGTTCCTGAGCTCTGAGACTCCCCGATACCAGGAAATTGCCTCCCGGCTGGGCATATCCGTGGGCAGTATTGGCCCCATCCGCGCCCGCTGTTTTAAGAAGCTGGAGGCGATTTTGGATGAGATGGGGATCGACCTCAATTTTTGAGTTTTATTCGATTTACGGTATAATGGGCTTGCACAAGACTGTATTTTTTGAGGCTGTGGGCGCCTCTTCTTACTAGGGGGGTTATGTCTTGCTGCGTGCTACCGATTTGCCATGATGCCCGGAGCAAAGCAGATTGTGAATGGAAGTAGAGTCGCGATGTTAGATCATCACCCGATTCCGTACGAAAGGCTAATCAGTTTTGCCGCGGGTGACCTCGGCGAGACGGACTCGGCCAATATTGAAACGCATGTTGCCGGCTGCGCCCGTTGCACTGCTACGGTCACGCGCTACCGCAAAGTAAGCAACGTCTTTTCTCTGGACGATACCTTCGAAGCTCCACCCGCCACTATTGCGCGCGCACAGGCGCTTTTCCCCCGCTACCGCCCCGTCCCGCAAGTCAATTCTCGACCTGCATTCGGCTGGTGGAGTTGGCGGTCTGTGGGTTTTGCCTATGCCACGGTGGCAGTGGTATTTGTGCTGTTCCTGGTTGGATTGTTGGCAGTAGCCGGTGATGCCCCGGAAGACAGTGCGCTTTACCCGGTCAGAACTGCTGTTCAGGGATTGGAGTTACGGTTTTCCAACGCACTAAGGAACTTGGGCTTGCCGGTACCGCCGGGACTGCCTACCGGAGCCCCATCGGACCCGGGGACACAAGGTTCTCCGGGCTCGTCACCGGCGCCTTCAGGCCCGGGAAATCCTCCGCCGGGCCAGATCAATGTTCCGCCGGGGCAGGCGAAAACGCCGCCGGGCCAGATCAATGTTCCGCCGGGGCAAGCGAAAACGCCGCCGGGCCAGATCAATGTTCCGCCGGGGCAACTTGCCAAGACGCCGCCTGCGGGTCAAGTCACTCCGACGCCGACCAAGCAGGTCCCGCCGGGGCAGCTGAACAAGACGCCCAATCAGGCCGATCCGACGCCGGACAACTCT
>JBLMXX010000058.1:0-10194 GCA_050257995.1 Acidobacteriota bacterium
GCGCTTCAGCGCAATTCCGTCAACACCTACAAGCGCGACATCGAGCAGCGGGGCGAAACGCTCGAGATCGAGCGCCTTCCGTACGAACTCGACCTGCGCGGGGGGTACGCGTCCTCTGCAGCCATAGGACGACCGCCATCTGCTCCTGGAACGCGGCAGAGCCTACCGCCGGCGGCGGTTGGATCACGGCCTCGGCATCGACTTCGCCGGGCTGTAGATACTGTCGGGGCGCCGCGTCGCGTGCTTGAACTGGAATCAAAACGGCCGGAACCAAAAGCAGGAGCAGAGAAATTGTGAGAGAAATTCGTTTCATGGCCTTGCACTCCGATAAGTTCGTCCGATAGCGCAAACTGGAAATTAGGGGTGTGTGTACCGCCCCCACAGTGGATTTTCGATGCTCATTCGCTGGATCAGCGCGCGCAATTCCACATCGATCTGGGGTCGTCTTCCCCGCGACCGCGACTTCCAACGCCAGTAGCAGCGAAAGCCGGCCCGATGCCACCGAATGACCGTTTCCGGCTGGACGATGGCAAGGACTTGCAGGATCGACGAAAACCAACGGTAAAGCTGGACCAGAAAAAACCGATCGAGGTTCGTGAGACGAACCGGCCGCACGCTTGGCGTCGCAGCACCATGCGCCACATTCTCTACCTCAAGCTGGCATTTCGATTTGAATGGCGAAGCCAGGATGGCCAAGAGCAGCCATAGCAGCGGGATCATCGCCTCAGCTTAGGTGATTCCCTCACCTCGGCAACGCGGACGAGGTTTTTGATATACACAGCCATCCCAATTCTTGGCGGACTGCACCATCAATACGTCCGGATATAATTTTCGGAAAAAGGGGGTCAGCGGACTCCCTCTCCGCCACTACTATGTTCGCCATCGTTCGCCGTCGTTCGACAAACATCTGATATCCAGGGATTTTCTCGAACATTGCTGTTGTCTCCCCTATGGTTCGGCACAATTCGTGAACCATTTGTGGGATGATTTGTGGGACAGGGGGCGAGCGGAATGATTGGAGCAAAACATGGCGCGCACAGTCGAAAAACTCTCCGCACTCCGCGTTGAGAAGGAGACGAAACCCGGTCTTTATGGCGACGGCCATGGACTCTATCTGCGGGTCAGCAAGACCGGCGCTAAATCCTGGGTCTTCCGCTACATGCTTGATCGCCACCCGAGAGAGATGGGTCTCGGAGTTACCATGCCGTGAGCCTCACGGAAGCCCGTAGAAAGGCCGGTGACGCGCGTAGTCTCTGCGCCGAGGGGATTGATCCCCTTACCTCGAAAAAAGCGGCGGAGCGGCATCTTCGCCATTAGCTGCGATCTTACGCAAAATATTACAATCAAACCCGAATTCATCTCTCATTGAACAAGGATTCGCCGGTAAACCGCGCCATAGAGACGAGCGGCCGAATTATGCCGGTGCCAATCCTAGGCGGGTTGGATCACCAATATGTCCGGATCTGGTTTCCGACAAGGACAGGGCGCACAAGACGCTGTCGAAGCAAGCACTTAGCTATTGTGCACCGCCGGCCAACTTCTTTTTCAGGCCAGCGCCCACTGTCTCCATAAAAGCGCGAATTCGCGCCGTCTCCTTGAGCGAGCGATGGGTCACCAGCCAAAGTTCGGTTCGCAAATCGGGAAGCGGGCTCAGTACGCGGATCAACGCGCGGTCGCTGTCGCCGAGATAACAGGGCAAGAGCGCGAGCCCCATGCCGGCTTTGGCCGCAAGAAACTGATTGACCGGGCTGTCCGTGCGATAACTGATCGATGACGTTGGCACATGCTTTGCGAGCCAAGCCGCCGCTTTGGTCGGCTGCATCGCCTCACCCCAGCCGATCAGTTTGTGCCTCCCAATGTCCTGTAACCGGCGCAGTGCCTTGTGGGTGCCGACGTAGCCGGCCGACCCGTAAAAACACCAACGGATGTCAGTCAATTTGCGGCCGAACAGGTCGCCTTGCGCAGGACGCAGTGCCCGCAATGCTACATCGGCTTCCCGGCGCGATAGATCGAGCACGCGATTATCGACGAGCAACTCGACGACGATTCCAGGATGGTGTTGGTGGAAGCGGGCGAGTTCCGGTGCCAACGCGCCGAAGGCAAGCGTCTCGGAAGCCGTAAGGCGCAGATTGCCGGTGAGCCGAGTGTCGCGTCCGGTGACCTCGCGTTCGAGTGTCAGAACTTCCGTTTCCATTCGCTCGGCAGCTGCGAGCAGTTGATCGCCGCTTTCCGTCGGCCGATAGCCGGAGGCGATACGCTCGAACAGTTTGGTGTTGAGCGAGCGCTCTAATGCATTAAGGCGCCGGAACATGGTGGAGTGATTGACCCGGAGCGCTGCCGCCGCCTCGCGCAAATTGCCGTTACGGGCGATGGCGAGCACGAAACGAAGGTCATCCCATGCGAACATCTTTTGCATCCATGCAATAGCGGTTGGCAAAAATGCTTATCGCATTGCAAAGCTGCAGTGTCTACACAGGGGACTAAGGCGCCATCCGGTGCGATCCCCTGGAGAGAGACATGACTAAAACCATCACCCGCGCAGCACTGCGCAACAAGCTCGAGAGCGAGCGCAAGCCACTGCTGATCGAGGCTTTGCCTGCCAAGTACTTCCAGCAGGCACATCTTCCCGGCGCCATCAACATTCCGCACGATGCGATCGACGCGCTGGCGCCGAAACTTCTCCCCGATAAGGACGTCGAAATTGTCGTCTACTGCGCGAGCACGAGCTGCAAAAACTCCGACATCGCCGCCCAACGGCTTGCCGCGCTCGGCTACTCGAACGTGGCCGTCTATTCGGGCGGCAAGGCCGATTGGCAGATCAATGGGCTTTCGCTCGAGAGCGGGGCTCACTCAAATGCTTGAACTTATCCATCAGGAGAAATAACGATGACTCATGACAGTGCAAATGGAGCTGCACTTGTGCTGCGACTTTCACTCGGCATCCAGACTAGGACGATGACTAATCACGAGGTTGACGAGCTGCAATTGACTTGCCCAATTACCGGACGTCCATGCAAAGGCGATCTCTCTTACCTGTGCGAAGACTACGGTTGCGCACGG
This sequence comes from Acidobacteriota bacterium, assembly GCA_050257995.1. Lineage (GTDB taxonomy): Bacteria > Chloroflexota > Anaerolineae > UBA4142 > UBA4142 > JBLMXX01. The sequence goes on from JBLMXX010000058.1 coordinate 3,061, forward strand.
AAGGGAGGCTTGTCACCAAAGTCTGAGGAAAATTCAGTAGGAAATTGATGACCGATACCGCAAACCAAACGAAACTGGCCGAATTCATCCATGTTGACACTCCGAAGCGCAACTCCCTCGCGAAAACGGGCCGCACATTATCGCGCATCTTCGATGCGATCTTGGTGCGCGCCGTCCTTAGCGCGGCAATTCCTATTAGTTTCACCGTCTGGCTGTGTCCTGGCCGGTTAATCTTCGCAGAGCCAAATGCTCATGGTGCAAGGCCGCAAGGGAATTAAAAAATAGGTTTTAGAGCGGGGGTGCCCTTTGTGGTCATTCGCGGCTCAACTGCTTGAATCGGGCAAGTGAAGGTCAGTGCACCGAAGTTAAGGCTTGAATAGCTGCCCATAGGGGGTCGATTACCCGATGAAGGGGGCCCATACATGATCACTAATTACGACGCCATTGCCGACGAATACAAGAAGGCGAAGCTGCAACCCTGGAGGCTTTACATCGAGACATTCATGCTGTTCGACCTGGTGGGCGACTTGACTGGCAAATCAGTGCTCGATCTAGCCTGCGGCGAGGGATTCCATACTCGCTTACTACGACAAAAAGGCGCCGACCGCGTCGTGGGAGTCGACCTTTCCGCCGGCATGATCGATCTCGCCCGCAAGCAAGAAGAGTGCCACCCACTAGGAATCGAATACGTTCAACAGGACGCCCAAAAATTGAATTTGAAGGAAGACTTTGACCTCGTGTTCGCGGCCTGGCTGCTGAACTATGCCGAGACCAAAGAGGAGCTACTTAAGATGTGTCAGGGAATCGCACGCCACCTCAAGCCAGGCTGCCGGTTCGTTACCATCAACAACAACCCCGACTACACTGGCGCCACTGACTCCATGCGGAAATACGGGTTCACGCGCGAAGCCACCGCCTCGGTGGACGGTACTCCGGTCGCCTGGAAGTTTTTGCTGGACGATGGCACGACCGTTGAGATCACCAACTACTATCTCAGCCCTTCTCTACACGCTTGGGCTTTTGCCGAAGCCGGCCTGCGAAACCTCAGGTGGCATCCCCCACAAGTCGCGCCCGAGGGATTGGCGGAATACAGCCAGGATTTCTGGGTTGACTTTTTGCGATTCAAACCAGCGATCTGCCTCGATTGCGAAAAGTGACGCAGTGTTCGGATTCGATTAGCTGTGCAAGAACTTATACTGAACAGCGTGCGTTTCCCCAACAAATCTACCATCTGGACCAGACGACTGGTCTCAACTTTGCGTATTTGTTTGCGTATTTGGCAAAGCTCTCTTTCGCTACGAGCACGCACTTTTGCTTGGCCGCACAATTTTCCAGCAAACGAGTGATCGAATCCGTGCGTTTGCGCCGCAAAAATTCATGTTCGCTTTACTCCAAAAACGGACATCGATCCGTTACCGCCGACTGTAGCGCCAGACTGCGAAAACAAGTGTAAACGCTCAACCTATGTGAGACTAGAGATTCCGCTTGCGCAATATGACAGTCAGTACCCAGAGTTCGAACTTGTATTTACCTGGATGCTCGCAGTATAGCGCCTCGAAGCGGCGGTAGAATTCTTTCGCCAGGGTATTTTCATCATCGTCATCTTTCGATGTAGGACCGAACAGTTGCGTACGAAGCGTGGTGTCGGCGAAGGCGCGCGTATAACCGGTATATTGCCGCGCATAGGTTGCCGGATCCTTGATCAGGGCACCGAAGACATCGGCCGAATTGGCCGGGGCCGGATCAACCGATATCTGTTCGATATCAAATTCTTTGGAGAGGACAGAATCCGTCTCAATCGGAACCCGTGCATCCGCCTCGGTCTGGAACCAGAGGGAAAAGACGAAGCGGTCGAGAATAGTCTTGTCGAGCATACCTTCATCGGCCATGGACTGCGCCGCGATTTGGATTGCGCGGTAGATGCCACGTCCCGATGCGGCCACTCCGTTCACTTCTTTGGCATCCGGAACCGATCCCAGTGTGGAAACGAGCAGATAGCCGCCCGGCCGCAACTCCTGTGCCCGGAGTTGAAGGAAGCGTATCCAGTCATTGCGTGCGAGTGTCGCCATCTCCTGACGCGCTTTTCCCTGCAGATCGGCGAACCAGACGGTACCCGGAGCATTGAGATGGACCGCGTGGGAAAGCCAGTGACTTGAGGCAAAAGACGTCGCCAGATTGACAGACTCATCCGACACATTCCGGTCGTAGAACGATCCTACAGCGGCTTCCGTCCGGATGCCGGTCCGATCTTTGACGTAACCCGCGGGACCGGACACCAGGGTGAACAGAGCGTTCCAATCGTTACCGGGCTGATCCACGTGACACACGGCGATGGGGCCGTCACCATCCATTTCACGACACGCTTCGATCGCCGGCCGGGCGACGTTGATCGTACTTATTCCCGGTCCGCAGCCGTAATCGGCGATCCTGAACTCCGGCCGGACTGAGCCGATATTCTGTACAAGCTTGCGGATTGCGGGGGTTTGGGTGGCCACCATGGACTGCTGCGCGGACGAATTCGCATTGTAGTCGACCATGCCCTCGGTTGAGCGGTCTGATGGTGTCTTGTCGTCGTGCATGATGGAACCCACGTAGGTAACTGCCACATGCGGATTTGACCGTCAAAACGGTACGGCTGAGCGATCAGTCTCTCAAAGCCGGTCTCTGGATTCGCCAGGCTATTTTGGCACCTTTGTCTCTGGCCGTGAATTCGCGTTTCCGGGAAACAGAGACTCCGCTCGGCAGAGACCGGTTCGATCGGCGCGCCCCAGCCTAGGCGCCACTAGTCACCTTTGCCCGGATTTGGCGAGAAATATTGGAACTTATCCGGCTTTCCTTCCCATTCTTTTGAATCTGCCGGAGGCTCGCGTTTGATTGTTATATTGGGCCAGGTTTTCGCGTAATCAGCGTTAAGCTTAAGCCACTTCTCGGCCCCGGCCTCGGTATCAGGTTTGATCGCTTCTACCGGACACTCCGGCTCGCATACCCCACAATCGATGCATTCGTCGGGATGAATGACGAGCATGTTCTCGCCCTCGTAGAAACAATCGACGGGGCAAACCTCCACGCAATCCATAAGCTTGCACTTGATGCAAGATTCATTGACGATATAGGTCAAATGTCATCTTCCCTCAGGCAATGGTAACCTATTAGATTTGCTTATGCTGGAGTTCCGCCGCGCGCTGCTAAGCGTAGGATAATATCATGACCGAGTATACCGTTGGCTTAAAACTTGGGAATCGGTCACAAGCTTTAACGATCGAGGCCGAAGATGCGTTAATTGCGGCGCTCAAGGTCAAACACAACCACCCCGAGGCTTTAATTTCGTACGTGCGCAAATCAAATCGGCGCGGCGATCGTCGCAATCCTCATCGAAAAGAATGAGTGTGAGGGAGGCCTGTCCCTATCGTCACGCGCGCGGCGAGATTGTACTGAATTTGACCGCTTAGGACGCCTGTCCCTATCGTAAATTCCATCCGGTTGGCGTGAGACGCAGAGTCGGATGACCCTGTGCGGGACTTGCGGCTTGCGCTACCACGATGGTCTGTACAGTTTGCGGTACTACCGGTGCGGACGCTAGGCCGAATTGGAACGAGAGACACCAGCAAGCGCCGATCACACGGTCGAGCGGCGTAGTTCGCTGATGTCCGGCGAGCGTGCGCACGCCGTTCTGGCGCATGTTGCCGAGGGTCATTGGAGCGGTGTACTGCATACTGTAACGTCGAATCTTGTCGCCCGATGCAAAGAGCCACATGGGATCCGCTGCCCCTAAGAGGTTCGTTTGTCAACGGGACAATACCTATCACGATGGAGTTTTCTGCCCAGTGGTCTCCCCAGGTAATCGTCGGCCTGCGCGTCTGTGAGCCAGTTCACACACGTTTTCGACGAATAGAACGAACCTGCGGCGTAAAGAGCCACCTTATACAGTCTACTCACGGGAGGTTAACGGCCATGGCACGCAAGAACCCTGGTCGGCAGCGATCACTCGTAACAGGTCAAGTTCAGGTTGAAGGGGCGCGACCGTTGTCTGGCGTCGCTGTCATTCTTTACCGGTCTGACGGAAAAAATCTGGGCAAGGCGAAAACGAACAAGCAAGGTCGTTTCGAAATCGCATACAACTTCGAACCCTACGAGATCTTTTTCAACGTTGTCGACTCAGCCGGACGCGAGTTGCTTTCCACGCGCGGTACGCCGCTGATGCCGCGAGCGCAGAGGTGGATCGCCAACCTGGAAGTTCCCGCTTCTGTTGTGAGTCGCCTTCGCGAGAAAAATCAGCGCCCAACGGTACTCGTCGGATCGTTGCTTCTCGATGCGGAATATTTGGAAACAGCAGAATCGGAACTTATTCTCGATATCGCCCGTCTCATGGTTGGCCGAAAGCTTTCGAAGAGCGCGGTGGATCGAATCGCGCGCCTTTCGCCGGAGCTGTTGCCGGATCGCCATCTCAGACGAACACTGTGTGGAACGCAAATCCTGCAAACCATCGAGGAACTCATTCGCCGCAAGAAGTGGCCTCGCGAAATTGCGTTGACCCTGGACCGTATCCTCTCTCTTCGCGAGTTCGGTTTCGGCGGGTTTGTCGAACTCTGTCCAAACTTTTCGATCACGTACGACATCACCGGCCCTGCTGCGGTGGATCCAAGTACTGCGGCCGCCAATGTTCTGGATCCGGGGACCGCCAATGTGATCGGTTCGTTGCCGGCAGGAGGTGCGCCAACCTATATTAAGTTGGTCTGTTTCTGGTTGGAACGTGCTCTGGCGTCGTACGTCTCGCCGCCTTTCAACATGCTCAACCCCGCTGCTGGCGGTCGCATTCCAGTGGTCATTAACAACGCGCCGTTCGGCAGCGCGGACCCTGGTGGCACCTTCTTCCTCAACAACGCGCTGGCCTGACTTGCTTTGTGCAGTCGCTGTGCATGAACTCTTTCATATGGTTCAGTTCGAATATGGAGGTGCGGGCTTGTGGTCGTTTTCGCTCACGGAAGGCGGTGCCGTTTTCGCAGAAGACTCGGCGGCGGATTCAATGAATCGTTATCTTGATGAAGCATGCACGAACTTCAACGGTGTCGGGGTCCAGTCGAATCCAAACCTCTCTTTGTCTACCGCCGGCTACAAGTGCTCGCTGTTCTTCAAGTACATCGCGGAGCAACAATCTTCACGGATCACGCCGCTCGACGAACCCAAAATCGGTGTCGAGACATACCGCACCTTGCTCGAGCACTGTTCTGCCGGCACCTATTCGACGAATGATGTCAAACAGGCAATCGAGTCACTGCCTTGGTACCAAGGCTTTTATGAATTCGGATACCTCGACGCCGCCCGGCTTGACCTGACAACATCGGAGACCGCGTTTGGTAACTACGTCATGGCGTGCTACCTCAAGGACCTCGGAACCAACACGCCTGACCGCCGGTATGATTTCATCGAGGACGATGACAACATCTTCATAGACGACGTCCTACGCGCGACGATCGATCCCACGCTGCCATCCAACACAACGCTGATACCACCCGTGCTATCCGGGACCGGTACGATCACCGCGAGCACCGGACTTTCATTCGCCGGTTCGGTAAATGCGTTTGCAACCCGCTACTACGAGATGGCGATCGATGCCGCCGTTACCAACGTCTCAGTGGTTTTCACAGCCGGGATAGGTTTCACCAGCCGGATTTTCCAGATTGCATTGATCGATGAGGATGGCGCAGTTCGCGATATCCACAGGTCGGATCAAGCATCCTATTCAAAGTTTCTTACCAGCATTCGCAACGGCAAACGCCTCTCCAAGATTCTCTGCGCAGTTTCAGGGACAGAGGCAGGCGGCTCCTTCAACCTTTCTGCCACCTCTGCTCCTGCTGGTGCCGATGTTATGGTGACCCGTTGGAATACTGCCGTCACCAACGAATATGAGATCGATTCCGCCAATTGGTCTTGGACTTGGGTGTCCCCCGATATCTGGGTGGACAACGATAATGACGGAATCGCGGACGGTGTTGTCTTCTTTAACTTTGACAACCAGCTTCACATCCGCCTCCACAACAAAGGCAATGCATCCGCTTCGGGCATTTCGGTCAGCTTCTTCTATCAGAACGCGTCCGGTGGTCTCAGCGATGCGGCATGGCTGCCCGTTCAGAACACCTCTGGCACAACCCAGGTGCTGACCGGTCTCTCGCTCGCCGCCGGCGCTTCGAATGATTTCGTCGTCGATTGGTCCCCGGCACCGTCTGGCGCGAGCCAGCACTTTTGTCTTCGAGCGATCGTCTCCTCAACGGATGCGAACGTGGACAACAAACGCGTTCTCACGAATTTCGGCAATGTCCAAGTGAAGTTTACGAAGTTCGCCGACCTCGTCCTGATCCGGCGGAACATTTTCGACGTCCCGGAAGAGGTCAATCTTCGAGTCGTGCGCCGCATGGGTCAGGAGATCGAAATCTCTCCGCGTGATCTGCTAAATCTGGAATCCATCACACTGAAGCCAGGTGAGACCTTCAGAGATACCATTCGAATTTCACATCGCGAGCTAAAGCAAGGAGCTCCTCACGAACATGGGCCGCGAGGAATCGTTGCGCGCATTGAGAACCGGCCGGATCCCACGACATTCTACCCGGCCGATCCACGCAGTCTTCCGCCCGGTATCGCGGGCCGGCCGCTGGTAACAGTCGTACACGAAGTCAATGGGCGCCCCGTTGGCGGGTTTACCTACCTTGTCGAAGTGGCGAAGCCGGGAACCCCGGGACGCCAGCGCGCCAAGACCCGCCGCCGGCCGCGTAGATAAGTCTTTAAGTGATTCTTATATCCACTTGAATTATTGGCGATTTGCCGCAGCACTCCGCCCTCGGATCAGTGCTTCGCGCGAAAATTTATCTTCCCATCTCGGATTATCCGCAGAGAATTGCTGCTTCGCACGATCATTTACAGCGGGGCCAGAATATTCTTGCAAAGCACAAGATAGGTCAATGAGCTTTCCTGATTCAAATCAAGTTGGACCAGAAGCATCGCGTGAACGGCTTTGCCTACAGGCTCACTCGGTTGCAGGCCGAGTGTGTACTGTTCATATGAGAATCAACTCTGCGCCAGACCAAGCCGTTCGAACTGGAGTGACCATTCTGCCGGCGCGTCGCGTAAGGCCGCAACGCC
>JBLMXX010000059.1:0-3924 GCA_050257995.1 Acidobacteriota bacterium
CTTGTTCTTACGGGCTATGTCTTTACAGCGGACTGCAAGCCCGTTGCCCATGCACTGCTGGACTTTTGGCAGGCGAATGCAAAGGGCGAATATGACAATACCGGGTACACGCTCCGCGGTCATCTGTATACGGATGACTCGGGGAAGTATCAGCTGGAAACGATCGTGCCGGGGTTGTATCCCGGACGAACCGAGCACATTCACGTCAAGGTGCAAGCTCCGAATGGACCTGTGCTGACGACGCAGCTATTTTTCCCGGGAGTCGCGGGCAACCAGAGGGATGGCATCTTTGACCAGAAACTGCTCATGACTGTACAGGATGCCGGAGACGGCAAGGCGGCGACATTTAATTTCATGGTAGATGCTGGAAATTCGAGATAAGGGTTGTTTATCATGACGACGAGACTCGTCCGAAATCTGGACGAGTTCTCCATTTCTGACGTTAGTTTAATGCTTTTTTCATCTCATCTTCATTATCCGATGCTATTCTAAACCGTGGCAGGAAAGAAAATAAAGGAGATATGCAATGAAGAAAAGTACCGTCCTCACGCTTGCGCTTGTGCTGGTGCTGATCGCGATTGCCGGTTATGCCACATACACCCTCCCCGCGACAATCGCTTCCGCTTCGGCTCAACCGAATGGGGTGGCTCTGCCGCCGTCCCCACTCGCGGCTCCCAAGTTTGCCAGTCTTGCAGACCTGGAGAGCGCGTACGAAAACATCTACTCGCAGGTGAGTCCTTCCGTTGTATCAATTGACGTCGTTGAGAGTTCGTCGACGACGCTTCCCCCGAACCATCCGACGACGCCCAATTTCCCTCCATCCGGAATTCCGCAGATGGCGGCGGGCTCCGGTTTTGTCTGGGATACCCAGGGCAACATTGTTACGAATAACCACGTGGTCGCGGGCGCAACCCAAATCGACGTGACGTTTTCCGACGGGACGACTGCCGCCGCCAAAGTCGTGGGCACGGACCCGGACAGCGATTTGGCGGTGATCAAAGTGAGCGTCCCCGCGAACCAACTGCACCCGATCAAAGCTGGTGATTCGACCCAGGTCAAGGTGGGGCAGATTGCGATTGCGATTGGCAATCCCTTTAGCGAACAGAACACGATGACGACTGGCATCATCAGCGCGCTGGGTCGCTCACTGCCTGCCGGCGACCGCACGACGCAAGGTCCGACCTACTCTATTCCCGACGTTATCCAGACTGATGCGCCCATCAATCCCGGCAACTCGGGCGGTGTCCTGCTCGACGCGCAGGGTCAGTTGGTCGGCGTGACCTCGGCCATCGAATCGGGCTCGGGCTCTTCGTCGGGCATCGGCTTTGCGATTCCTTCAGCCATCGTGCAAAAAGTGATTCCTGCGCTCATCACGAGTGGTCGGTTTCAGCATCCCTATCTGGGCATTAGCGGGACAACGCTCACGCCAACCCTGGCACAGGCAATGGGACTCAAACCGGAGCAGCGCGGCGCGTTGGTCGTGGACTTGACGGTAAACGGTCCCGCGGCAAAAGCCGGCTTACGCGGCAGTACGCAAAAGACGACGGTCAATGGCTTGCAAGCAAACATCGGCGGTGATGTCATCACGTCGTTCGAAGGGCAGGCGGTGAAATCGTTCGACGACCTCGTCGCCTTTTTGGCGCGCAACGGCCAGGTCGGGCAGCCGGTAACGGTTACGGTCCTGCGCGACGGCAACCTGCAAGACGTCAAGATAACGCTGACTGCGCGCCCCGCTCAATAACGTGCGGATCTAACTACAAAGCAACTGTCTTGAAATTCAAGACAGTTGCTTTGTAGTAGAGGACTGGTATGACAATGTTCAAATACTTGTTGCGGCGAATTACTGTTGTGATGATCGTCGTACTGCTGCTAGGACTCGGCATGACGGCAGGCATCGTCCTGGAGCATCAGACGCAAATTGCACACGCGCAGACCGGCACGACGCCAACTCCGACAGCGGCCGGTCCGGATATGCAATTGATAACGGAGGCGTGGAATACTATCAACCGCGTCTATGTCGACCGCTCGGCATTGCAGGGTAAGTCTTTGACGTATGGCGCAATCAGCGGTATGGTGAGCGCATTGGGCGATACTGGACACAGCACGTTTATGTCGCCGGGAATGGCCAAGTCCGAGCGCGACTATACTCAGGGTTCCTTCGAGGGCATCGGTGCAGAGGTCGAGAACAAGGATGGGCACGTCACCATCGTGGCGCCGTTTGATGGTTCGCCCGCGGCGCAAGCCGGGCTCAAACCGGGAGATGCGATCCTCAAAGTGGACGACCAGGATGTAACAGGCTTGCCGCTGGAACAGGTGATCGGCAAGATCCTCGGTCCGGCGGGTACGCATGTGAAACTGACGGTCCTTGATCCCAAAACCGGCCAAAAGCGAGACCTGGACCTCGTGCGCGCCAAGATCGTAATGCATAACGTGACCTGGCAGAAATTGCCCGGCACGAACATTGCGCACTTGCGCCTGATGGGATTCAGCCAGGGGGTGTCCCAGCAGTTGAAGCAAGCGCTCGCCGAAATGCAGCAGCAGGGGGTGGTCGGCGTGATCCTCGATCTGCGCAATAATCCGGGAGGGTTGCTTAACGAGGCAGTCAACACGACGAGCCAATTCCTTTCCAGCGGTGACGTATTGTTGGAGCAGGACGCGCGGGGCCAGACGGTGCACGTCGCCGTAAAGCCTGGGGGTGTGGCAACCGGAATGCCGATGGTCGTGCTCATCAATAACGGCAGTGCGAGCGCATCGGAAATCGTCGCCGGCGCGTTGCAGGATGCGGGCCGCGCGCGCCTGGTGGGCGAGACGACGTTCGGGACCGGCACGGTGCTGAGCGAATTCCCACTCTCGGACGGCTCAGCGATGATGTTGGCGATCCAGGAATGGCTGACGCCGAACGGGCGCGTGATCTGGCATAAGGGCATCACTCCCGACGATGCCGTAACACAGCCGGACGGTGGGACCCAGTTGACGCCGGACGCGGAGCGAAATATGACGGCGGACCAATTAAGAGGGAGCAGTGACCAGCAGTTGCTCCAGGGTCTCAAGTTGCTCACGCAGTCCGCTCTAAATCAAAGATCCGGCGCCTCGCTCAATCCGGGTCCGGCATCGAACGCGGCAGCGGAGACCTCCTCCTCGCCATTGGCCCTGGAATTGCAATTGTTGGCGCAGTTTAACTATGTGTAACAATTGACAGTATATAAAAGACACCCGCGGCGGGGTGGCGTTGACAGTGCGAGCCGCTCAGCCGCTTTCTTGCCCTAATGGTTGTGCTTGCTATAGTGTGGGCTATAGCAAGCACAACTCGGACAAGCGCGATGAAGAGGGCGCCGGTTCGGCGGGCTTATCTCACCGCGATACACCCATCGGCGTTGCGCCGCCCCCTTACACCACCGGTTCGTAGCACAACAAGACATTCCCATTGGCGAAGGTCCGCGTCTTTATTGTTTTCAGAGGTAGTCTCGCTTTCACACCCTCGAACATTGTCCTGCCCTCGCCAAGCACCACGGGGATGATTACGACCTGGTATTCGTCGATCAAGTGCTCGGGCGCCAATTGCGCAATAATGCTGCCGCTTCCCAGGATCGCCATGCCCGGCCCCGTTGCCTGCTTCATTTTGCGTACCTCCGCCGCCACGTTGCCCTTGACCAGTCTCGTATTGTTCCACATTGCCTTGTCCAGCGTCCGCGAAAACACGACCTTGGACGCCTCATTCATCCCGCGTGCCACCACCGGATCATTCTTCAGTGCCATAGGGGTCGGCCAATAGTTGACCATCAGCTCATACGTCTTCCTACCGAACAATAGCATGCCTCCGCCGCCGGCATTACCCGCGACAAAAGCATCCCACTCTTCATCCTTGTTATTGTTGTGGGCCCAGGTCATATCTCCGTTCACGTCTACAAAGTAGCCGTCCAGCGA
>JBLMXX010000060.1:0-3325 GCA_050257995.1 Acidobacteriota bacterium
CCCGGACGGCAATGCGGTCTGCCCGATAATCCAGGTAAATCGAGGCGAGATCGCGATAGAGCGGCGGCGCCTGTTCCATAAAAGGACCTACCATCTGCGTGAGGTTGTATCCGCTGATGGCCGATGGAGTGAAATACCCGTCTACCTGATAATTCCGGACGCTCCAGGCAAGGACGAGCGCGGCGGGAATGACGAGAACGAGTGATAGAGATAATGGATAACGACTATAGTCGTTACTACCAGTTTGAGTATCGATCTGCCGGTGGCGCAGCCACAGGAAGGCGGCGGGCACGATCGCATAAAGCAGGTAGACCGAGTGGCAAAGCGCCAACGCGCCGAGCACTCCCCCCAGCGCGACATGCAGCGCCACGCGGTGCCGCCGCGCGTCCGCGACCAGCAAGGTTAGGCAGACCGCGAGCATGAGCAGAAAAGTCGTCAGGGTATCGGTGAGAACGCTGATTTCCCAGTAACCGGTCGAGAGGTCGATCGGGTAAGTGAAGGCACAGAGAGCGGCAACCCACGCGTGGTACGAAATCCTCCAGGCAAACCAATAGACCAGCAAGATCGTCAGAGTACCGAGCAAGACCTGCACCGCGGCAATTGCCCTTAGGTTCGCCTGCGCGCCCGGTTCCTGCTGCGCTTCTCCCAGGCACGCCGGCACGCGCGCTTCGCGACAGCCTGAAAGATCGGCGTGATTGAACGGAAGGAGAATGGTGGCGATAAAGAGCGGGTAAGTGGGAGTTCGGAAACCATTCTCCTGAGACCCGTAACCCAGCCCGTCGAGCAAGCGCATTGCCGGAGCGATGTACCCGAGCGAGTCCGGGAAGGTTTGCGGCGGTTGAACCCACAGCGTGATCTTGACGGCGACGTTCAACAAAACTAACAAGCCAAGCAAGGCCGCGTGTGCCCGCCATGCCTGTCTCGGGCGGAGCGATGCGTTCTCAGGCGGGAGAGACTGTTCCACAATTTCCGCTTTACAATTTACGTTTTACGTTTCACGCTTTACGCTTCACTATTCGACGTCGATCACGCGCCCGATCATATCCCCCGGGACCGGCTGTCCCATTCCGTCGAGCACGGTCGGCGCGATATCGTAGAGGCGCAAGCCCTTCAAGGCGCGCCCGCCCAGGTTGCGCTTGGGGTCATAGTAGATGAACATGCCCATCTGCGCATGGTTCGCATCGTCCGGTCCCGTGTCGTTCTCAAACGTATGCAGGGTATTCAGCCCGATCGAGCCCACCGCCCGCCAGTACAGGTCGCCAAAGACGACGATGAGGTCAGGCGGTATATTCTTGGTGGCGCGGTAAATTTGCTGGGGAATGTGGACCCGGGTCGCCAGCGGCTTGCCGTTGTGGTCGGGAATGGCACAGAGGCGGGCGCTCAGTTCCGCACGCACTTTTTCATAGTCCTCTGGGCGGATGATGCCTTGCGGCTCGCGTCCCTGCACGTTCATAAAGACGCGACCGTAATATCCGCCGCTGCCCCAGGCGCGTGTCTTGCTCCAATCCACCTTCACTTTTTCGAGCGGCACGACACCCTGCGGCTTGTCCTCCAGAACCAAATAGCCCGCGTCGATAAGCCATTCATTCAGCGTAATGCCGCCGTCCATCTTTTTGGCACCGTGATCGCTCATCACGATCACACCGGTATCGTCGTTGATCAATTCGAGAACGCTGCCGATCTGTTTGTCCAGCCAGACATAATAGTCGTGGATGGAATTGACAAAGGGATTGCCCGGTTCGTGCTTGGGGTGTGTCGCGTCGTGATATTTCCAGAACCCGTGGTGCAGGCGGTCCACCCCGATTTCGACGCTCATCAGGAAATCCCAGGGCTTTATTTTCATCAGGTGGCGAATCACCTTGAAATGGTCTTCGGTCATCTCGTAGATCTTGTCGAGCAGGCCCTGCTTGTCATCCGTCCTAAAGTTCGGCACGTCGACCAGGTAATTGGGAGCGACCCGGGCGACCTCTTCGCGCAAACTCTCCGGGTAGGTATAATTCGATTGCGTGCCCGGCGAAAGAAAACAACCGATGCTGCCGCCGTTCAGCGGCTTGGGTGGGAAAGAGGGCGGCACCCCGACCAGGTAGGACTGCTTGCCGGCTTTGCCCAAATAATCCCATAGGGCGGGCTCGTGGATCGATCGCGCGTTCGCGATGGTCATCTTTTCGTACGAGTGGTCGGCGCGGTTGCGAAAGCCGTACACGCCCAATTGTCCCGGGTCCTTGGACGTCAGCGAGCACATCCAGGCGGGCACGGTGATGGGGGGCGTTACGCTTTCCAGTTCGCCCCAGACTCCCTCGCTCGCCAACCTTTTCAGGTTCGGCATCTCGTCCCGGAATTTATCGAAAATCAACGACGGCTCACCGCAGTCCAGCCCAAGGATGAGAAAACGTTTCTTTGAAGGGCGATTCGCCGCGCCGGGCAGCGCATCACGCTTCGCCTTCACACCCTCGATCAACACCTTCGCAACTTCGGGGCGGGTGAACTCGGGCGGAAGCATTTCGCCGCGTTCGAGCATCTGGCGCACTTGTGTACCGGAGAGGATGAGATGGTCCTCCTCGCCGTGAGGACAGGTCTTGGCCGACACGATCTGGCCGCATTTCCTGCAATAAAACGTGTGCTCGAATAACAGCGGAGTGATGCCAATTTCTTCGGGCGAGAAATTGTCGAATATCTTTTGGGCATCGTACGTGCCGTAATATTTGCCCACACCCGCGTGATCGCGCCCGATGATGATGTGCGTACAGCCATAATTCTTCCGGCACAGCGCATGGAAAATCGCTTCGCGCGGACCGGCATAGCGCATAGCGGCGGGAAACACCCCCAGGACCACGCGATCCGGAGGGTAATAGTCGCGCAATAGTTCCCGGTACGAGTGCATCCGCACGTCCGCCGGGATATCGTCGGATTTGGTCTCGCCCACGAGCGGGTGGAGGAAGAGCCCATCGCAGATCTCGAGCGCGGTCTTTTGGATGTACTCGTGTGCACGGTGGATCGGGTTGCGGGTCTGGAAGGCGACAATCCGCTTCCAGCCGCGGGCGGCAAACATTTTGCGCGTTTCCAGGGGCGTGTGCCGGAATTCGGGGAATTCAGGTGCGCTGGGGAGGTCGATGACGGAGACATCACCCGCAAGGTAAACCTCTCCCTGCTTGTAGAGGCGAGCCACACCGGGATGCTTGTCTTCGGTCGTGCGATAGACCTGCGCGGCTTCGCGGGATTTATCGTACTCGAATTTCTCCGTCACGGTCATGAGGGCGAGCAAGTGCCCATCCGGCTCCGTCAAGGCGATTTCCTCGCCGAGGCGGAGGCTCGCCGCCTGCTCGCG
>JBLMXX010000061.1:0-15943 GCA_050257995.1 Acidobacteriota bacterium
TCCATCTCGACGCTGGCCAATATGAACGCCCCCACGCCTTTGTAATCGTTCGTGACGACCGGTGTACTGATATAGTATTCATACGAGCCATCGCGATAGGGAGTGCCGCCCAGACCCGCGACGGCGCAAATGTGATTGAGATTCACCAGACCGCGCGCGTCGATATCGATGAGGTTGCCCAAAATGCCCAGGTAGCCTTTGCGCGCCAAATCGAGATAATGGGAGGGGAGATAGCCCCGACGCACGCCTTTGGCAATGGCATAAACGAACATGCACGAAGCCGATGCTTCGAGATAGTTTCCGGCGCGCTCTCCCTGATCCAGCACTTGATACCACAGACCGGTCGGCTGGTCCTGCACTTGAGCCAGCGCCTCGATCATGTGCTCGAAGAGCCTGAGGACCGCGGCGCGTTGCATGTGACCGGGCGGCAAATAGTCCAGCACGTCCACGATCGCCATGGCATACCATCCCATGGCACGCCCCCAAAAATGGGGCGAGCATCCGGTCTGCGCATCTGCCCAGCGCTGTCGTTTGCTTTCATCCCAACCATGATAGAACAAGCCGCTTTTGGCGTCGCGCACATGCCGGGCAATCACAAGGATTTGATGCGCGACGTCGTCAAAGGCTTGAGGCTCGCCAAAAGTCGCAGCAAATCTTGCGTAAAATGGCGATGCCATGTAGATGCCATCCAGCCACATCTGGTGTGGATAGATTTTCTTATGCCAGAATCCCCCCTCGCCGGTTCGAGGATGTGTTCTCAACTGCTCTCGCAATAGACCAAGTGCTATTCTGTACTTTTCGTCACCGGTCGTCCGATATAGTGTGAATAGAATCTTGCCCGGGTTGATTTGATCGAGATTGTATTCTTCGATAGAGTATGACTCGATCGCGCCATCCGGACTGACAAATGGATCAACCGCGTCCCGGATGTACTGCCCATATTGATTCTCGCCGGTCTTGTTCCACACTTGCTCGATGGCTTGAAGGACCAACCCGTTCTCATAGTGCCATCGAAAGGGTATGTTCCGCTGCATCACCGAATCGGCCATACGAACAGACCAAGGATGGACAAGGACGGGGGATGACAGAGATGTTCTTTGCATTCACACACTCCAAAGAGGCGAACTTGTGCGGCATCAAGTGACTCGCAGCGACCACGAAGGTCGCTGCGAGCCTGGTCACAACTTACCAGTTGAAAGGTCCCGCGCCACTTGCTACAGCCGGGACGACTCTCTGTGTTTCCTGCACCTCTGTAAAGAGCGTTGGCGTCCAGCCGACATTGCCGGAAAGATCGGGGTCGTTTGCGGCATTATAGGCTGCGAGCAGGTTCGTAAACCCTCCCCCGGGCGTGCCATTCATGCGTGTTCCGGATTCGTGGATGGCAGTGCCTTTAAATGCTTTGATCAGCAGATCGGGCGCGATACTTTGGTCGGTCTGGAAATAGTTGTTCTCCGCGTAAATCTTGGACTCGATTCCGACTCCCCAACTGTATCCATAACCAAGGTTGTTCACGATCTTGTAATAGTTGTTATAGACATGCACCTGACCGAACCGGACGCGCGGCGTGCGCTGTCCGAGGTTGTCGAACATATTGTGATGGATCGTCACCCGCAGCTTGCCCCGGTCGCCGGTCGCAGAATCGGATGAGCCGATGAGCATGACCTTGTCATGATCCAAGAACTGGTTCCACGAGACAGTAACGAGGTCAGAGGCGTTGGTGATATCGCACTCTCCGTCATGCATCTCATAATGCCGACCGAAGTAGGTGGGGGCAGATCGGTCGGCTGTCTCAAGGTCCTGGAACCTGTTGTGGTCGATCCACACGTTTTTCGCGTACCGCAGTGCGATGGAATCGTACTGCGCGTTCCAATTCCCCGCACTGCCGTCGGTCGGATCCCACTGCGGGAAGCAGTCAAAAGTATCCTGAAAGGTGATGTTGCGGATAATGATGTTGCTGACAGGGCTCGTCGAGGAGGTGCCTCGGACGTCCAGCCACGCGCCTTTGAGCAGTGCCTTGTTTCCCATCCCGACGATGGTGGTGTTCGAGCCGACCTTGATTCTCACGCGGGCTTGCTGCGCCAACTGTGACGCCTTCCGGGCGTCTTCCAGGGGTCCAGACGGTTCTTCGGTTCGGCCCCAGATGGCGGGGTCGTAAGCCGCGAGATAGGCTTCCAGAGTGTATCCATTGCGCTGGTAATCAGCGCAAGTCAGCGGCTGGTTATTGTCGTCGACGTTCGCATCGATGGTGCCGTCGACATATATGATCTTCGGCGTGTTGGACGGCGTTGTCGACGGCGGTGGGTATATGCCGTCATTGAGCGCGGCGATCAACTCTTTCCGGTTTTGCACTGTGTAGACATGGGCAGGCGTTGCGGATGATCCTCCCGTCGTGCCGGTTCCGAGCGATGCCCAGCCGTCATTTGGCGCGAGGGTCTCGGTTCCAAGATCTCGAGGTTCCAAAGCCATTGCCGGTACGGCCGCGGCGGCGATGGCGATCAAGCACACAACGATTGCGATGATTTTCATAGCACGCATGGTCAGTTTCTCCTTGCTTTGGATGCGCTATTGATACTTTCCCGACAAAGACAGGGCGCCGGGCGACCTGAATGTGCCCGACGCCCCGATTGGTGCAGATCGCTGCGATCAAACCGTGCTACTTGATAAATCCTGCCTGAAGCAGGGTCTTTTTCGCTGCGGCTTCCAAGTCTTTGGCGCCGAGCTTGTCCATTCCGGCGACGAAATTCGCCCACGCCGCATCGTCCAGGGGCTGTTGTCCAAGCACAAACTTGACGATGTTCTCACCGTAAAAGCGGTTAAAGTCGGCAGCATTTGACGGCGGGTTGATGATGCCCGCTCCGGTGGATTCCTGATAGGGCTGCTTGTCGAAAGCATAGCGATACGCGAGCGGATCCTGGATGCGACCGCTGGCGGTCTTGAACGAAGGATAGCGCGCGATCAGTTCAGGACCGCTATTGACATAGACCAGATTGCGTAACTGCGTCAGCGGCTGCGCCTCTTTAGAGGTCCAGGCCTGTTTCGGGTCAAGCCCGGTTGTGATGATGGTCCCATCCGAACTCAACTTGTAGTTCACGCCCTCTTGACCAAAGGCGATCAGCATGTAGCCATCGGTCGCCATCCATTCGAATAGTTTTGCAATCGCGGGACCCTTGCCGGCATCCATCGCCTTTTTCGAAATCGCATAATGGCGCGCCGACTTGATCTCGACGCCATCGGCACTCTTGCCATCCGGTCCCTTGGGCGGCGGGAGCACTTCCCACAGCGCGTTGGGGAAGAGCTTGTCAAAGTCAGAATAGTTGGCGACGGTGGACAGAGCCGCAAAGTTCTCGTGCATCATCCCACACTTGCCTTGTTTCCAGCGCGCGCGGAACTCTTCTTTCTTGAGCGTGGGCCAGTCCGGGTCAATCACTTTGGCGTCCACAATCTTTTTGACGAACTGGGTCGCTTTCATGTAATTCGGATTGCGCAGGTTCAAGCCGAACGAAGCGGAATCTTTCAGGTTCCACGTGCCGGCCACGCCATAGGCGCCATAGACCC
This sequence comes from Acidobacteriota bacterium, assembly GCA_050257995.1. Taxonomy (GTDB): domain Bacteria; phylum Chloroflexota; class Anaerolineae; order UBA4142; family UBA4142; genus JBLMXX01. Next base: position 3,556 of record JBLMXX010000061.1, read on the forward strand.
AATCGAAGCGAGTGCCGAGCGAGGGGTTATTCAGTCCAGAGCCTTCGATGTAGGCGCAGTATCCGTACGTGTCGTTCTTGCCGTTCCCATCGGGGTCTTTATCGGTGAATGCCTTGGCGACGTCCAGGAATTCGTCCAGCGTCGTCGGCGCCTTGAGACCGAGCTTGTCGAGCCAGTCCTTGCGGACGACCAAGCCATCGATGTGAGGCAGCGTGCCGGGGTCCGGCAAGCTGTACATCACCCCGTCCCAGGTACCCAACAGGTTCCGGTCCTGATCATAGTAATGGGTCTTGGTGCGGGTCGGCATCAGGGGCAGCAGTTTGTCCACGGGCGCGACCAGACCGTTTTGCACCAGCTTGTACAGGGTCGGGTCGCGATTCACCATGAAAACGTCCGGCAGATTGTTCGCGGCGGCCGCGGCGTTGATCTTGGTGTCCTGGTCGGCGTTGCTCGCAGGTTCCGTCACGAGCTTTAAGTTGATGTTCAACTTTTCTTTGATGATCTTGTAGGGAGCCCAGTTGTCCGGCGGCGGCGCGGCTTCGGTGACGCTGGCGCCAAACCAAAGCTCAATGTCCACCGGCTTGTCCGCGACGGGCGCCTTGGTCGGTTCCGGCGCTTTGGTGGGTTCAGGGGCTTTGGTCGGCTGTGCCGGGGCTGCCGTGGGCGCGGTCGCACCTGTCGTCGGTGCGACGGCCGGCGCCGTCGTGGGCGGCGGTGGCGGCACGGGCGTCGGCGTGGGAGCGGGCGCACAGGCGACTCCCAATACACCAAGCGCCAAGACGATCAAAGTGATCTTGACGAACGCGATTGCCTTCCTGCTCATCGGGATCCTCCTCTTGGATCTGTGATCGATCTTCGGTGATCGGTAAACGGTGTTCTCTCAATCTCCAGGGTTATTCTTTGACAGCACCAATCAATGCCCCTTTCGTAAAGTACTGCTGAATCCGCGGATAGACGATCAGCATCGGAAGCATCGTGAGCAGCACGCTCGCGGCTCTAATCGAGTCGCTGGCGGCCGCGCTATAGGCATCGTACTCGACGTATTCGCTGACGCTCGACGACGACAGGATGTTCCGCAAAAGCACCGGCAACGGCTGCATCTTGGCGTCGCTAAAGTAAAGGATCGGCGTAAAAAACTCGTTCCAGAAATAGACCGCGTAGAACATGCCGATGGTGAGCAGAATCGGTACGGAGAGGGGCAGGATGATCTTCCACAGTACCTGCAGGTCATTGGCGCCGTCGATGCGGGCAGCCTCTTTGATCTCTTCCGGGATGCCATCGAAAAAGCTCTTCATGACGAGCGTATTGTATACGCTGACTGCAGGCGGCAGAATGACCGCCAGGATGTTGTCCTGCAATCCCAGTTTCGTGACCAGCAGATAATTCGGCACCAAGCCGGGATGGAACAAGAACGTGAACAGGATCAGCGTGGTGATGATATTGCGTCCGGGCAAGGTCTTGCTCGAAAGCCCATAAGCCAATGGTATGGTCAGTGTAAGACTGAGCGCCGTGCCGCTGAGAGTAATGACAACGCTGTTGAGCGTCGCGCGCAGAAAGGACGGCTGTCCGAGCAATTGATTATAAGCCGCCACCGACCACTCCCAGGGCCACATGAAGAACGGCACGCCCTCTTTCGTAAAGGTACTGATCGGCGTGAACGACGTCATCACCACACGCCACAGCGGGAGCGCGATCAAGATCAGAACGAGCACCAAAAAGGCATTCACCAAAAACTGGAACACCAGATCATCCCGCATCTTGATACGAAGCATTCAAACCCCCTCTTGCTACTGCGCTAGTACGGCACTGTGCCTGCGAGGCGTTTCGCGATGTTTCGCGAGGTGACAATGAGGACGAGTCCAATTACGCCCTTGAACAGTCCGACGGCGGTCGCCAAACTGAACTGGAATTCAAGGATGCCTTGCCGGTAGACCCATGTGTCGATGATATCGCCGACGCTGTAGACCGGCAGTGAATAGAGAACAAACAATTGGTTGAACCCACCTTCGAGAATGTTGCCCAGGCGCAGCAGTGTCACCAGGACGATGACGTTGAGAATGCCGGGCAGCGAAATGTGCCAGATGCGCTGCAGCCGCGAGGCACCATCTACCGCTGCCGCCTCGTACAGTTCGGGACTGATGGCCAAGAGCGCGGCCAGATAGAGGATCGTGCTCCAGCCGGTCTCTTTCCAAATATCCGAGCTGATCACGACTATTCGAAACCAACCCGGCTCGGTCATAAACGCAATCGGCTTGCCGCCGAACGATTTAATGATATCGTTGACCAGGCCGCTGCCCGGGGACAGCAACATCAGCAGGATGCCGAACATGATGACCCATGAGAGAAAGTGCGGCAAGTAGGTCGCCGTTTGCACAAACTGGCGGAAGAACATGGAGCGCGTTTCATAGAGCGCCAAAGCGAGGATGATAGCGATCGGCATGCCCAGTATCAGTCTCGCTCCACTGAAGAAGAGCGTGTTGGTGATCAATTGGCTAAAATAGAATGAATTGATGAATGTTTCAAAGAACGTAAAGCCAACCCACGGGCTGCCTTCCACGCCGAGAAGCGGTTTGAAATCCTTGAACGCAATCTGTGCGTTGTAGAGGGGAATGTACTTGAACACGAGGTAATAAATCAGGGTGGGCGTCATCAGAAGATATAGTCCACGATGTTTCCACATCTCGCGCCCCAAACGCCTCAAGCGCCCCGGGAGCACGGCGATGCCCGTCGTAGGGACGAGCACCCGGCCGGATGCTCTGACACTCGGAGGACTCATGGACTGGCTCATTTGTACCTCTCTGTACTGTACGGACGCTGGCTGTTTTGACAACCCTCTGGGCCGATGTTACAATCTCTCCAGTTCAATTATACAGCCACAATCGCCGCCGGCACGCCAAACTCATGCCAACTTTGCGCCAACTGCCTGTCCGCCACCCTTGAGCAGGTCAGAACCGGTCAGACAACCATCAGGCAAACTGAGATGGAATCTCAAACCGAATTTCGCAAGCAAGTCAGAGAGGTGTTGGAACACCTTTACGATACCGCGTACCTCGAAACGCATCCCCTGCTTACCCAATTCTCCAACACGGCAGCCGACAGTCGTTTGACGCGTGCGCAAAGGCTGCGCAGTCTTTTAAAAGAGGCAATCGAGACACTGCGCCCACAAGGGAGGGCACCCTCCGGATCGCCAGAGTGGCGCAGTTACCTGGCGTTACGCTATCGTTATGTCCAGGGTATGAGTCAGGGCGAAACAGAATCCGAATTGGGCATTAGTTTGCGCCAGCTGCAACGCGAACTGCACAAGGGACTGGACGCGGTGGCAGCAATTCTATGGGAAAAGCGAACAATATTAAACGTAGGCAGCCAAAGTGAGACGCAGGAACTGGAAAAAGAACTGGACCAGTGGGCCATTTCACGGCAGGTTTGCGCAGTTGAAACACTCGTGGACGATACACTGTGGCTGCTAAAGCCATTGCTCGCCGAGCGAGGAACCAACCTGCAGATAAAGTTGCCGCCAAATCTCGCGCCCGGTTTCGTCGACGCGACGCTCACGCGCCAGGCACTGTTCAAGATCTTGAGAATCCTGGTGCGAACTGCCGAGCCGGGCACATTGGTTTTGGGTGGTCGCGAAAAAGACAAGCAAACGGTGTTGGTCTTGTGGGGACGGGCACAAGCAAATTTGGAGACGGAAGTGGATTGGCAGGCGGCACAATCAGCCTGCCAACACCAGGGGATTCAACTGGAGGCGAAATCTCTTGCGGACGGGGGAACCGAAATTGTCCTTGCGTTGCCGCGTGCTCCGCAAGCCGTCATCCTCGTCATTGACGACAATGCCGCCATCCACCAACTCTTCGAGCGATACCTTGCCCCACACCGCTACGAGTTGATACACGCCTACAGCGGGCCGGAGGCGCTGAAATTGGCGCTCGAAAAACGTCCGGATGCAATCACTCTCGACGTGATGATGCCGAACGTGGATGGGTGGCAAGTCTTGAGGGGGTTGGCCGGCGACCCGAGGACGGTCCGCATACCGGTCGTGATATGCTCGGTCCTCAAAGAGCCGGAATTGGCATTTTCGCTCGGGGCGCGCGCATATCTCAAAAAACCGGTGGACCGCCTGGAACTTGTCGCTACACTGGCGCGCCTGCTTTCGCCGGGAGTCCGCGAAGCGGCAGCGCCCCAATCAACGCCTGAAGATAGTTGAGGGTTTCGGTAGAGGAAGCGTTCGTCTTGCGATCTACCTCGATGAACAGGCCGCCTAGAGCAACGGCGACCTCCGGGTGCTGCGCACTGATGACCATGACCGGGACTTGCGAAAGTACCGGATCACTCTTGAGCACCTGGAGCACCTTGATACCATCTACATCCGGCATGAACAGGTCCAGCAAGATAAGGTCCGGTCTCTCACTTTGCAGTCGCGCGAGCGCTTCTGCTCCTCCAAACGCTCGAACCGGACGATAAGTCTCCCCTGCCGACTGCAGCATCCGGGCGATCAATTCTACAAGTTCAGGGTCGTCGTCCACAATCAGGACATCGCGCACCGGGTGTCCCAGATCGGCAATGGAACCGAGCAACTGTTCACGCAAAATCGGCTTGATGAGATAGTTCTTCACGCCGAGCAATTGAGCGGCGCGCAGATTTCCGAGCAGCGCCACCTTTATCACCGGCAAGTCGTCCGGCACCTGCCAGGTTGGATGAGTGTCCTCCCGAGCATTCATAACGAGTGCGACCGGCTGGTGCCGCTCGCACAACGTGACGATATCATCCTCCGCGCCGACCTCGATCACGTCATACCCGCCCAAGTGCCGGCGAACAGTGCGCAACAGTAAAGGGTCCGGTTCGTAAGCCAGGACGGCATGGCGGGAAGTGGGCAGGGACACTCCGGAGGTGCCGGCTCCAACCGGCGATCTCATGTTAACGGCTGACGACGCAGGCAAGGTGAAGTAAAACGTCGTGCCTCGCCCCGGCTCACTTTCCAGCCACATGCGCCCCCCCTGTGATTCTACCAGTCGCTTGCTCAACGGCACTCCCAGACCGGTGCCCTCATGCTTGCGCGTCGTGGAACCATCCACTTGTCCAAATTCCTCAAACACTTTGGAAATATGCTGCGGGGCAATACCGATGCCGGTATCCCGCACGGCGACCTCGATTTCCCTTTCGCTACCGCGCGCGTGAATGGTGACTCCTCCCGTGGGTGTAAAGCGGCTGGCATTTGTCAGAAGGTTGATCAGCACCTGACGGATACGAGTTACGTCAATGCGGACGCGCGGCAGCGTTTGCTCCACTTGTACGTGCAGATACAGGTTCTTGGCGCGAAACAGATCTTGCATCAAGGCGACCGCTCCGGCTATCACGTCCTCCAGCGAGGCATCCTGCAATGTCAGTCCGAGCCGCCGGGCATCCAACGCCGACAGATCGAGGATATCGTCGATCAGCGACGACAGGTGGCGACTGCTCTGATAGATCTGCTCGATGTCTCCACGCAGTGACGGGGACCAGGTTACCCCTTCATACGTCTCGGGCGCGTTCGCCATCGTCTCGCTAAAGCCGATGATCAGATTCAATGGCGTTCGCAGTTCGTGGCTGATATTCGCGGCGAATTCGGCTTTCAATTGCCGCGCGTTTTCCGCTACGCTCCGCGCTTCGATCAGCGCATAGTTCATCTTCTCAATCCGGACGTAGGCATCCTCCAACATTTTCAGCGTGCGTGCCAGCGACGCGCGCTCATCGCGCAATTGGTCCACCGCCTCATTCGCGCGGGTGTAGCTGTGGCTCATCCAATCCAGAGCCAGGTGGATTTGCCGCGAGCCGATCCAAGCGGCACATGCCGTCAGCAGAGTCAACAGGACGGGCATGAGGACCTGCTGGCCATTCAGCCAACCGACATCCTGCCCGCGTGCGACGACCAGCAGCGCGATACAAGATGCCACGGCGACCACAAAGATATTGATGCCGGAAACCAGCAAACTGGACACGACGACGACGACCGGAAAGGCGTATTGCGCAGGGATGGCAGGGAAAAGCCACTTTTGGCAGGCGATCGCGGCAATCAGGGTGGCGACCAACCATGCCACGACGAGGCGAAGATCCATTTGGCGCAGCCAGATGCTTCCCAGCGAAGACGCCATCAAGATAAAGGGAACAACTAGTCCCGCGGGGTTGCCATATGAGCCGATCATCATGAACCAAACGGCGGCGAAAATTACAGCGGCGATCTCAAAGATGGTACTCCGTCTCAGTTCATCCAGATCGCCGGACTCGACCGGCCGGATCAATTGCTTCCACAAGTTGCCCGCCAGCATGTTTCACCTCTACGGTTACTGTATCCCAATCCGGCGGATAAAGCAACTTGTGGAAGGTTATTCTTCACCTACGGGAGCGCGGCGTCGGCGGGCATCCCGGGCTTGAGCGCGCCATCCGGATTGGCGATCTGCAATTTGACGGCAAACACCGTATTCACGCGCTGATCTTTGGTCTGCACATTGCGCGGAGTGAACTGCGCCTGTGACGCGATGAAAATCACTTTCCCTTTGAATGTTCTGGCCGGGAATGAATCAACTTGCACTCTGATTTCATCGCCGAGCTTGATTTCCCCCAAGCGCGCTTCCGGGACATAGATCGTCAGTTTCACCGGATCGAGCGCTGCAACCGTGAGCAGCGTCGCCCCCGGTGCGGCGATCTCGCCCACGTGCACGGTACGCAGAGCGATCACACCGTTGGCCGGACTGGCGATCGTCAATTTCGAGGCTTGAACCTGCAACACGGCGAGCGCGTTCTCTGCCTGCTTGACTTGGGCCTGCGCTATGGCAATGGCATCGGCAGTCGGCGTGAGACGCTCGAGCGCAGCCCGGGCTTGTTCCACCTGGGACTGCGCCACCGCAAGTTGCGCGGCATCAGGGGTCAGGTGCGCGACGGCAGCCCGCGCCTGATCCACCTGGGACTGCGCGACCGCGAGTTCCGCAGCGGTCGGATGCGTCATCGCGTCGCCGTATGCCGCTAGCGCGGCTCTGTAATTGTTCGTCGCCTGTTGCAGCGCCGCTGACTGAGGCGTCATCCCGATTTGCGGATTGCTCGCCCCGCCAATACGATCATATGCAGATTGTGCCTGTTCCACGGAAGCCTGCGCGTTGTCCACTTGCGCCTTGAGTTGCGCGATCTGATCGGCGGTGAGACCGGCGCGCACCTTTTCATAATTCTGCTGAGCAGCCGTCAGCGCGGCTTGCGCCGCGGTGAGGTCGGAGGCGGTTGCGCCGGCGCGCAGTTGGTCGTTATTCTGTTGCGCCGCCGCCAACATCGCACGCGCGGCGCTGACGTCGGATGAACGCGGGCCGTCCTGAATTTGCGCAAGCTGCGCTTTAGCAGACTCGACGGCGGACTGTGCTTGGGCAATCTGCGCGTTGACGAGGGCAGGGTCGAGCTGGACGATTGGCTGACCCGCCGTGACGCTGGTCCCCTCATCGGCGGCGAGGACGGCGATTCGTCCGCTCAATTCTGACGTAATGTTGATTTGATCGCTTTCGATAAAACCCGAGACGATGGTTGGATCATTGGCTGCCGCCAGTACGGGCAGGTTTCCCGCGTTGTACAGATACAGACCACCACCCAAAACGAACAGTGCCAAAACGATCGCGAGGATGACAAAGCGTCGTTTCATTTTTTCCTCCAGTTTCCTTAATCTGGCTAAAAGTCACTTTATTTCTCAGTTATGGGCCAGCACGCCGCAGGCGGGCAATAAACACGTCTTCGAGCGACGGCGCAATTGCCTCCGCGCAGGCGACGGTGACATCGTTCGCCTGCAACAGCGCCCGCGCTGGCGGGATTCTGTCCGCGGCCTCTTTGCCGATCGCGTGCAGGGTTGAGCCGTACAGCGCGACCTCGTCGAAGAGATGCGCGTCCCGCAATGCGGTCAACGCGCGGTCGAGCGGGGCGCAGTCCATCTCGACCACTTGCGCGCCAAAGGTCTGTGGTTCTTTCATCGTCGTCGGAGTCCCTTCGGCGATGACGCGCCCCTGATGGATGAACGCGAGGCGATGACAATTTTCGGCTTCGTCCATATAGTGCGTCGTGACCAGAATGCTTGTCCCCTCCGCGGCCAGACCGTAGACCAGATCCCACAGTGCCCGCCGCGAAGTGGGGTCCACGCCTGCCGTCGGTTCATCCAGAAAGAGGAACTGCGGCCGGTGCGGAAGCGCGCAAGCAAGCGCGAGCCGCTGTCGCGAGCCGCCCGCCAAATGACCCACGCGTCGATGTTCCTCTCCGGTGAGACTCATCTGCCGAAACAGCTCGGTGCGCCGCGCCGCCACTTGCCGGCGCGCCAAGCCGTAGACACCCGCGTAGAAATCAAAGTTCTCGGCGGCGGTAAGATCGGGATAGAGGGCAAATTTCTGCGACACATACCCGACGCGCTCGCGGATCTCTTCCGCCTGGCGCACCACGTCATAGCCAAGCACCGAGGCTTGGCCCGAAGTCGGAACCAGCAAACCGAGCAAGATGCGAATCGTCGTCGTCTTACCCGCGCCATTCGGACCGAGCAAGCCAAAGATCTCGCCGCGCTGCATCGAAAGCGACACGTGGTCCACCGCGACGAAATGATCGAACTGCTTGGTCAGATTATCAACGTCCAGTGAAGAATGATTCATATCCATGTCTCTAGACCTGTCCACCGTTCATTGTTTTATTCAGCAACAGCACGAACGCGTCCTCCAGGCGGGGAGAGACGGTGTGCAGATTTTGCACCGAGATGCCCTGGGCCTGCCACGCCGCCGCGAGCGCGTTCTGCCGGTCGGCGCGATCAACCACCAGCCGCACGACATCGCCGCGCATCGCGGCATTGAGCACGCCGGACTGCGTCGCGCTGAAATTGCGCGCCGACATCGCTTGCAGGGTCTGTCCTTCCAGCACGGTCGCATGCAGGTTCGCGCGCAGCGCCAGAGGCGTGTCGCACCCCACCAATTCGCCGCCGTGCAGCAACGCGACACGCGTGCAGCGTTCGGCTTCGTCAAGGTAAGGAGTGCTGATGACGATTGTGACGCCTTCCAGATGTACCTGGGTGATCAGGTCCCAGAACTCGCGCCGGCTCACCGGGTCTACGCCCGTCGTCGGCTCGTCGAGCAACAACACGCGCGGGCGGTGCATCAATGTCGCCGCCAGGGCGAGTTTCTTTTGCATCCCGCCTGAAAGATTCCCTGCTCGCCGCGTTTTGAATTCCGCCAATCGCGCGAACCCGAGCAGCCGCTCGACTTGCGCGTGGCGTTCGGCAAGCGGTGCGCCAAACATGTCCGCGAAAAAATTCAAATTCTCGATCACCGTCAGGTCGCGATATTGCGCAAAGCGCTGCGGCATATAGCCGATCAATTGCTTGACCGCTTCGGCTTGCCGGACCACGTCGAGATGGTTGACCGTCACGCGTCCGGAGGTCGGCAGCATCGCCGTCGAGACCACTCGCAGCGTCGTCGTTTTGCCTGCGCCGTCCGGTCCGATCAGTCCAAAGATCTCGCCTTCGCCGACATCAAGGGAGAGATCGTTTACCGCGATGGTTTTACCAAATTGTTTCGTCAGATGTTCAAGTGAGATCATGGTGTGGACCTCAATTCGTGATGCGTGAAACGTAAGGCGTAAAACGTAAAACGTGATGCGTAAAGCGTGAATCGGTTTCTTACGGATTACGTTTCACTCGTTGCGTTTTGATCTCTATTCCAATCTCTTTTTAAAGCTCAACGATGCGCCGACGATGACCAAAACGCAAGCGACGACCAGCACGATGGTTGGACCAGTGAGCACTTCCAGACCAACGCCTTTGAGCATAATGCTGCGGAAAATGATCACGATGTAGCGCGCCGGCACAAAGTACGAAATGGCTTGAAGCGGTCCGGGCATTGCCTCCACCGGAAAGAGCACTCCGGAAAGAAAGAAACTCGGCAGAGTGAAGAGGTCGGAGAGTTGTTGGGACTCTTGATTGGTCCTGGCGTTCGCGGAAATAAAGATGCCAACACCGAGCGTCGTCATCACGTAAAGGGCCGCGGCGACGAGCAACAGCCCGACGTTGCCGCGGAAGGGCACGCCGAACCCGATCACGCCGACGACCAGGATCTCAATTAGGTTGATAAACGAAATGAACACGTATGGGACCACTTTGCCGAGATTGAGTTCCCATGACTTGATCGGCGTCACCACGAGCTGCTCGATCGTGCCCTGCTCGCGTTCTTTCACGATCGTGGCGGCGGTGAATTGTGTGGTCATTAGTCCCAGGATCAATGCCACCATCCCCGGAACGATAAAACTCATCGGGTTCAGATCGGGGTTGTAGAGGACGCGCGGGCGAATATCAATACCGCCCGGATTCGACGCGCCGATTCCCAACTGCTGCTGTTTCACTTGCGCGCCGAGCGCCTGACCGATCGCCTGGGCGGCGGCGAATGCACCCGTGCCGGTGGTCGGATTGGATCCGTCAATCAGGACCGCCACCTGAGCGGTCACGCCTTTCACCAAATTCTCGCCATAACCGGACGGTATGATAAAGCCCACTTGCACGGTCCCGCGGTCCAGCATGGCTTCGATCTCTCGCTCGCTCTGTGCGTATTGCGTGAACGAAAAGTAACCGGAAGAGCGATAGGCGTCGAGGAGTTGGCGGCTCTGAGTCGTCTGATCTCCATCATATACCGCCGTCGGCACATTACTGACAGATGCTCCCGCGATGGGGGCAAACAAAAGGACGTAAATGACGGGGAAAATGAGCATCGTGAAAAATGTACCCGGATCACGCAGGATATGTGTAAATTCTTTCCGAATCATCGCCATGAGTCGAGTGTTCATAAGCATTTCCTTTGGGGGCGGCACGATCACAACAAAAATGCCACCCCCGTTTGCGGCTCGGAAGTGGCAATACTCTTGCTGACCGGATTTGCTAAAAGCCGGGCGGTGGTCCCGCACGCGATGAGGGATTGCCGCAAAGGTAGTCGTCTGCGCGTGCAGGGCACCGCGATCCAAGCCCAATCGCACTGTCACACTCTACGAGCCAATTTTGATCACCGTTACCAGCACTATCATCTGCGTCCATGCAATCACCCTCTTTCGTTACGCGTGTTGCGCGAGGCGCCACCCTCAAGACCCGGCGGAAGAGAAACTTTGTCCAGCCGCTGAACCGAGACCAGCGTCAAGCCGAGATCGCGTATCTTGCCGAGCACTCCGAAAAGGGCGGGCTGATCGATCATCTCGCCCCGAAATATCGTTTCGCCGGATTCGGCGGATTGGACGATTTCCAGACCGCCAAACCATTTGGCCCATCGCTCGTCGAGGTGCTCCGCGATGCAAATCTCATAACGCACAGGCTGATCCATATCCCTTTCCTATTCGGGCGCATTTTACGCCACAGATCGGTGGAGCGTCATCAGCCGAAGGGTGGAATTGGAGGTGGAGAGGGGGTGGAAAGACAAAGACCCGAAAGATGATGTGGCGGTTGGGGAGCCACAGACTCGTTCGGGTCTAAATGAGTAAGCGCGACTTACAACAACTTGAACTCGCGCGCCCGCGCGAGCGCCTGGGTGCGACTCGCGACGGCGAGCTTGCCATAGATATTGTTGATATGCGTCTTGACGGTGCTTACGGCGACAACCATCCGGTCGGCAATTTCCTGATTCGACAGACCTTCTGCGATGAGCCGAAGGACGGCGAGTTCGCGCTCGCTCAATGGCTCTGGCATTGCAGACGGCGACCCGCCCCTTGGGGGTCTATTGGGCATCTGCAGGTGCGTGGAGGGAAATGCGGCCAGCAATTTGTCGGCGTATGCCGACAGACTCGGATTGTCATTGTTCGGTTCAATCCTCAAGCGAAGATCAGAAATGAGAACTCTCATTGACTCGCCCAGGTCCACAAACAACCGCACGTATCCTTCGGGTTCCGCCAGCGACAACGCATGCAAGAGAACAGTTCTGGCTCGCGCGGCGTCACCCTGCCCATACTGGGCGAGCGACTCGAGCGCCAATATCTCAATCAGCATTCCTGCTTGAGCAGCAGTTTGCGGCTGGGCGCGCAACTGCTCCAGTAATTCCACGGCTAGAGCGTACTCGCGCCGGGCAATCAGCACATGTGCTCGCCCAATTGCCACCATCCCTCGTTCGATAAACCAGGCGCTCGCGTCCTCCAGTGGCAATTCGTTCACCAGTTGGGCGGCATCCTCTATTCGGTCTTGCGCGATGAGCACCCGAACCTGCCGCGCGGCAACAAACCACATTTCGCTGGGGATGTTGCGTTTCCGTTCAAGCCGCATCGCCCGCTGGAGCAAGTCAAAGGCGCTCGCGGCTTCACCCTCCGTCTGTTTGATCTGCGCCAGCGCGACAAGAGCGTAGGATTCCATCTCTTCGTTGCGGATGGCCTGGCAAATCTCAAGACT